>SPBP01000241.1 GCA_004525935.1 Lentisphaerales bacterium
CGTTCGCGGTGCATTGTCGGGGCAAGTTCCGCCCAAGTGTTACCACTCAAACGCGCCCCCAGCCTTCACGCCCATAAGGGCAATTGGCGTGGCTGACTCCTTTCATTCAGCTAGTTATCAGTTTCGTTACCTCGTACACGTTGAATTGACTGGCGGCGTATTCGCCGTACCGTCGAATTTGTGGTTCGGTGGTCCCTACGCATTGTGGTAGGCATCCAGGAAATCGTTTCGGGAATACCGGCCTGCGTGAGTATGGTTCTTAGCGTTTAGCTCTTCAGCGTGGGATGGTTGGGCATGGTAAGGGGTGTGGATGTTCCGTCATCATTCTGACGTTCCATCGCGATGTGGTTGCCTTCTCGCACGAGGCGAAAGCCAAGTGTCTGCAAGGTTTTCACGACTCTGCGATTTGGTGCATCGATTGGGAACTTCGGCATTAGGCAGGGACTCCGGCCTCGGCAACAAACGCTTCGATAATTGGTGGGTCCACGGCCAGTGTGTCGGCCCCAAAGGTATCCACATGGAACCGCAGCGCAGATTTGAGGTCCGCGACCGCAGTTTCATACGAATCACCCTCTCCGACCACAACCCCCTTGATTCCCAGTGGATACGCCACGTACGTATCCGGATGACGCTCAACTATGATTTTGATGGGGCTCATGCGTTTCAAACCTCCGTTGGTGTTCAAAAGAATAGTACCACGGCGTTCATCCCTCGCCAAGGTGTTTCGTCCTTCCCACCGAAGGGTGGCGGTTAAGAGTGGGAGTGTGCGACGAAGTGTCCGGCCAGTCCGCAGGCCACGCTTCGTCCCAACACTTAGTCGTTTACACTTCGTCCACGCACTTCGTCGATTCCGTCTTCCCGTGCCAACGCCGCGCAGCAGGGGCGCGAGCTTGCGAGCGTACCCTGCCTGCGCTGGTTGGCGGATTGTTTCCTGTTTCCGCGTCTACGCCTGGCGGAGGGGACGCACCTGGCGCGCGCCTCCCAAATCGTCAACCGCTCTCGTCGCCGTTCTCGTCAACCGACTTTCCGCTTCCCGGTGGACGATAGCGGCGACGAGAACGGATAACGAGTATCCATTGCTTTCCCTTTCTCTCTCCTTTCGCGAACTCCTGAATTTGGACGGCTCATTTCCGTAATGCAGATATCAGCCTGGTGAATGACGCTTGGCGGCTGTTCTCAAGCGCTTTCCCCATCGGCGGTTATCGGCGGTTATCGGCGGTTGCATTCCTTTTCTTTCCGTCCTCCGCTTCCTGCTTCTTCGCCTCGATCTCCCTGAGCAAGGCATCCATCTCGTAGATGTTCTGGTCGGACAGTCTTTCGGCGCGACCGTTCAGCATTTGCGATACCGTCGCCTGCGCCGCGCCCGGATTGCCCCTGAGCAACTGGATTTCCGCGCTGTGCAGCAACGCGCGAGCCCACATGTTGCAGCCTTCAGCCACCAGCGCAAGCTGGCGCGCGATAACCTTCTCCGCCTTGTCGTAGGCGCCGGCGTTAATGAACACCACTGCCGCGGTATCAAGCACATGCTCGTTTGTCCCCCCAAGCGACATTACCAGCGGAACCTTCTCCACCGCCTCACCCACTGTCAACGGATCAAGGGCCAGCGTATAAACAAGGTTGTTCAACAGGCTCAAGTCGTTCGGATGTTGATCGAGTCCCTTCCTCAGCAGATCTACGGCCATGTCAGGGTTACCCATTCGCCTTGTCGCCTCGGCGGCCACCGCATAGGCGGTCCTGGTGGCATGGCCTGCCTCGATCGCTGCAAGCATCTGGGTAGTGGCGTCCACCATTTCCGCCTGCCCTCTTTGGAACCTGGTGTAACCAAGCAACTCAGCCCAGACCGCATTCCCGGGCTCATATTGTCTCAGTCGTTTCAAGGCATCGATAAGGTCCTCACTCGGGACTACCTCACCCTCCTTCAGTTCAACCAGTTTTCGATAAAGCAAAGGATGTGGTGACGGCGAAGCTTCTATAGCCTTCATCGTTTCTTCTTCCGCCCACTTCCGGTCACTATTCCACAGCGCGCATCGCAACGCCACTATGTGGGCCATGCCAAGACCCCGACTCCGAGCCCCTGCGTCACGCGCGGCGACTGTCGCAGTGTCCATCCATGTGGTTCTATACTCAGGCGGCACTGCCATCGCCTTCCTTAGTAAGAACTCGGCTGCCCTGGCCATAGTGGCCGGTGGATACCTGCCGGACTCGACGGCGCCTTTCACCTCGACGGCAACCTGACTCTCAGACTCAGGATTCTCTGAAAGCATGACCAATCGACCAAGCCAGATCTCGGGATCATCCGGACAAGCCGCATGAGCTTGCTCGAGAACAGCCCAATCCCTGCCTGCCACACCGACGTATTGCCTCCAGAGCAGCGCAGATTCCGGCATCAGTTCGACCGCCATCGCAGCGCACCGGGCAGCACGCTCGTAATACCCATAGCGGCAGAGAAGTAGTGTCAATTGACTCAAAGCTACAGCTTCCTCGCCGGCATCTCTTCCGGCCGCTGTCCAGACGCCCGGCTCCGCGATGTCGCCCGAACATCGAGCCTTATCGCAGTCAAGCCACAGCCTCATAAGTCTTCCCAGGAACTCACTCCGCACGGTCGAAAGATTGCTCCTCAAGACGGCCGCGTTCTTGTCAAAAGCGTCCATAGACGGCTGTCCACGGAGCCGCCATACGAGAATTGATTCCGCATCCTCAAGATGCAGACCCGTATTCAATGCGCGCTCCCTGACCAGGCTCGACAACATGTGTGAGCTCAAGAATCTCTCGGCGGCTACTATCCGGCCGGTCCTGAACAATGCCTCACATTCCAGAACATCGAGTTCCCTGGCACGCAACGTGCGATCCAGTCGATCCAATCCGAACAACGCCTCCTCCGATCCCACGAATTCGTTGATAACTCCCAGTCTCATAACAGCAGCCGCCGCCGAAGACGGATACCGGCTCTCGAGTCGTAACACCGTATCCAGCGCGCTTGGCCCCAGCCTGAGCCGCACCTGTGCATCACATAGCATCAGGAGAATCTGGAGCTGTGGATTACTGTCACGGCCGGGCTCCCGCAGGATTTCATAGACGCCCTGCCAATCATTATCTCTCTCGTACATAGCCGCACGCAGCATCAGGCACTTCATCCGATCGCCCTGATATCTCACGGCGATCTCATCGAGCTTCACATGGGCATCATCCTTCCTCCCGGCGAGTTCCAGTGCCGTAACGTACCTGTAGGCAAGGCCCTGGGAGAGCCGATCCTCGGCCCATCCTTCAGCAAATCGCTCCAATGCAAGCGAAAGGTATTTTCGTCTCTCTGCCCACATGTTGCTCGATAGCCCACCCCGCAATGCCCCCGAAAGGTCATTTACAAGCGGAATCTGACTCCATCGCCTCTGCCACACGGTAGAAAAGCGCACCAGGTGATGGTATGTCTCAGGCGTAATGTTTATGACTTCATCTTCAAACCCGGACGACAACCCCACGAAACGTTTTCGAAAGACAAACCAGGAATCGCCGAACCATGCCGGAAGAAGCATCAATGAAGGATGCCCGGGGTCCACTTCCGCAAGGCGAAGATAGCCCAGCCATGCCAGGTCGGGTCTGCGTATCTGAAAACATAACTCCGTTGCCATAGCCAATTCATCCGGAACAAGCGACTCAAGATTGCCGGCAAGATTCAGCGCAAAAAGATCCTCCCATCTGCTTAACGGCCGTGCCACGGCAAAGGCATAAAGGTACCTCAGCAATTCGGGATCAGTTGGCCACCCACGCATGACCCTCAACATTGACTGGGCTGCGCCCGGCACGTCGTTCGCCTTCAGCTTCGCATGAACGGCAATCAATCCGTGCGTAAGGTTCATGTAAGGCATATTCATGTCGACTCTCTGGATAGTCTCCCACTGCTGGTGCGCGGCAAGATACGGAAATAGAGCCCGAATGCGGTCCGCCATGAGATCCCAGTCGGCCGCCCTGAGCACCTTCGTTTCCACCTCCTTGAAGTCGTCACGCTTAACGGCAAGCTCGGCTTCAACCATGGCTATACCAGGATTATCCAGATCTTCGGCTGAAAGCTGCCTCATAAGAGCCTGCGCTTCGTCGGAGCGTCCTATACCAACCAGTCCCCACGCCTCGAGAACGAGATGATGCACACCTCGCTCTGCCTCAGGAATCTGCTCCAACGCAAGAAGCGCCTCAGCATTCTTACCCCTCAACAGGAGTGTTCTCGCCAGCTCCGACTGCAACTCGCTGTTTTCGCTATTCAACCGTATGGCTGCCCTGAACGCCCGCTCGGCCTGATCCCTGTCGGTCAGCACAAGGTCAGCCGCCACACCTCTTATCATTTCTGACCGATGATATGGTCTTGTCTTGAAGAGCACCCCGGCAGTGAACAGCAGCACAAAAGAGGCCGATAGAAATGGCTTTCTCCGCCTCAATATCGCAGACCATATTGCAGGCATTCGCTCGTAATCCAGCCCCGAGTAACTGCGAGCCCTTGCATCGTCAGGCAACGTCATGGCCAGACGCTTATGCCGGCTCATGCTCAACGCTTCAATATAGA
>SPBP01000124.1 GCA_004525935.1 Lentisphaerales bacterium
ATCCGACGACGAGGACGAGGACGAGCGGAGCCATCCGCCCTCTCCGTGGCATTCTATCTCTGCATACTGAGCAATCTCGTCACTAGAGTAAAGGGGATACCCATTTCAAGCGCATAAACGACCGCTACGGGCATGATACGGGGGACCAGGTGCTTCGATTCCTTGCGTCTATCCTTGCGAAGTTTCCTCTCGGGACTTCATATCGGTATGGCGGAAGAATTCGTTGTTGTTTGCGACAAGGCGGATTCGAAGACGGTGGTGTCGGCTTTGGAAGAACTGCGTGAATCAGTGAGCGCCTTTGACGGACCTTCAATGTTTCTCCCGATGTGTTGCGCTCGCAGCCTCCTCGGCGGGAGGTGTCGGAATATGTCGTTCCGTAGGATAGGCAAATTGCATGCGGGGATTCTCATGAAACGCGTCCAGTATCCTGGCAACGATCCTGTCGCGCGTGGCGACGAGTTTCCTGTAATGTGAGACATAGAAGACGCTGAAACAGACTCCGCTGTCACCTATTACGGTGTGAATCTTAGGTTCGAAGTCAGTGTGACGCAAACCGTACTTTTCCTCCAGCACTTCCTCTCCCCTAGAAGCAGCCATAAACTCATCAGATGTTTCTTCCTTAAGGATGGCGAGCAGAAGATCGCGTGCTTCAGAAGGAGGTGTCTCAAACGTTGTCGTGATATCGATCTTACCCCATATGTACCGGTGAATGTGCGAGTAGTTGAGCACCTTGCTCTTGAATATGAAACTATTAGGGACAATCATGATTCTGCCGGTTGGTTCGTCGACGCCCAGCCAGTTGTTCAGCTCAAGCAGTGTCGTGCGGAGCATCTGAATGTCGATGACGTCACCACGTTGCCCGTCGATTTCGACACGATCTCCCATCTTCAATTTTCCGCTGGCGACTATGACGAACCAGCCCGCGAACGACGAGCAGAGGTCCTGCAGTGCTATGACAATCGCTGCTCCAACAATGCCCAGAACTGTTGCAATGGCCCTGAGGTCCTCAAGAAAGAAGAGGACCAGAACGGTCAAGATGAGAAGAAAGAGCACATAGCGCCCCATTCTTTGTGCGACAAACATGTCCTCTTTCCTGATAAAGAGCGGAAAACCACGCCTGCTGATCACCCCGTAAAGGAATACCAGAAGTGCGATCAGCACAACGGGGAAAGTGATTCTGGCTAGGTAACGGCGCCTCAGGATCGAGAGATCGTTTTGAAGAAACAAATACTCCGCAGCCAGCAGTTCTCGGCCTTGCCTCGCGGTTGCAATGCTTGAGTCCAGCGCTACCGACTGATCCCTGACATGGTCGGCGCGTGCCGCCATGAGTCGCTTCTCGCTTTCTCGTTGGCTGAGCATGCGCTGGAGGCGGGACAGCTTGAGTTTCTTTTCCTTCAGATCAGACTGAGTCCTGGCGCGAAGGGCTTTGTGGTCGGCGTTCAGGAGCTCTATTTCCTCGTCGAGATGTTCGAAGCGTTCCGTGGCCAGAGTGAGCGCAGTTGCGGTCTCCTCACGTTGTGCGACAAGTGACTCCTCCAGGAGTGCGTATTCATCACGTCCTTTCTTCGCCTCCAGAACATCCCGCCGCTTCATCATGATCAGCCCGATAGTGGGCTTCGGATTGAGGTCGAGCCGCGACCGAAGGTCCTCAATTCGCTCAACTTCATCGGTGACTCGGATCTGAAGTTCTATGGCTGCACGTTCGAGCGACAGGGAAAGAATCAATGCGTCAATACTCTTGATCTCGCTGTCGAAATCGGCCTGGGATTTGGCGGAGTCCTCTGAATCGCCGACCGCCGCTTTCAGCTTGGCCTCGAGATCGGCCCGCTCGGATTTGCGACGCCTTATGG
The DNA here is from genome assembly GCA_004525935.1 of Lentisphaerales bacterium. GTDB lineage: Bacteria > Verrucomicrobiota > Kiritimatiellia > SPBP01 > SPBP01 > SPBP01. The sequence goes on from SPBP01000124.1 coordinate 1,851, forward strand.
AACTCTTGAGGGACAGAATGCCGCGCACAGAGTCGTTGGTATTGACCTGGATGACGGAATTCAGAGCTTCTCTGAGCGCGTGATCTGACCCGCTGCTGCGCTGGGTTGCCAGCGCCTGCTCACGCTTTTCGAGTTCGACCAATCGCTCGACGTTGACAAGCTCCTTGCGCGCAAGATCGAGGCGCTTTTCCCATAGCGCGTTTTCCGTCTGGTTTGTCGTATCCGAAAGAATTGCGGAGATTTCGTCAATCTCGTACTCAACGCGTCGAACACGCGGGTCCTTCTTGCTGAGTGCGAAGGAACTAGATGCCAGCAGCAGGATTACCGTGGCAATGATCGACATTCTTGAGAATAGATTCCGCATTGACATAGGGACAAACACCTCTTTTGAACCGGAAAGTACGTAAGCACTTTCGAGAATGCATTACAACTCGTGTTGATTGCAACATGTTTGTTAACCCGTGAATGACGAGATCCGGAGTTGATGGAGAAGCTTCGCGGGTGTATAGTTCTGTATGCGGATTCGGATGGCATTATGCTGACACGAGTCGAGAAGAAATTCAGCAATCTGGCGGTGCGTAACCTGACGATCTACCTGGTCGCAGGACAGGCTTTATTTTTCGCAATAGGGGTAGCCAATCCGGCTGTCCTGGATCAGATGCTGCTTATCCCTGAAAGGGTGTGGCATGGAGAAGTATGGCGACTCCTCTCGTTTGTGTTCATGCCGGCCACACTGAGTCCGTTGTGGCTTTTCTTCGGGCTCTACCTGTTTTACATAATGGGGTCGGCGCTTGAGGGGCAATGGGGGACGTTCAAGTACAACGTATTTCTCCTTCTGGCGTATCTTGCGACCGTTGTCCTGGCGTTTGCGACGCCCGGTTCCGCGGCGACGAACGTATTCATAGCCGGATCGGTCTTCCTGGCGTTCGCAACTCTATATCCGGAATTCCAGCTGTACATATTCTTTGTGCTTCCGGTTAAGATCAAGTGGCTGGCTCGCCTGGCATGGCTGGGATACTTTCTGGGTTTCATGATGGGAGACTTTCAGGTGCGCATGGGCATCCTTGCCGCACTGGCGAACTATCTCGTGTTCTTCGGGCGCGATATTGTTCTGTCCGTGCGATTCGGTGCGAAGCGTATGCTCGCTCAGGCTCAAGATGTGGTGGTGCAGACAATGCATCACCACAGGTGCACGGCATGTGGGGTGACCGATCAATCCGATCCATCGATGGAATTCCGTTATTGTACGCGTTGCAGGGATGGCCTGTGCTATTGTGCGAATCACATCGGAACGCATGAGCACGTCTGAGTCGTCTGAGACGGGCGGCAGGGCCTGCAATGTTCGCTTGTCATGGGTGTGAGTTCGAAGATAGAGTTATGACGAAAGATGCATGTCCTCCAGGATCTATTGGCTATTGTCAAGAGTTCTATGAAAGAATGAAAGCGAATATCCAATATCCAACACTCAAATCCAATGACCAGGGAGACTGCATTCTGCTTCCCGGCCGCGCTGTCACCAACATTGAAACTTGGACATTCCTTGTTCGCATGAGAGATTGGATCGATCAAGCGGGTCGTCTAAGCGTAACCGAGTAGGAGTGGAGACGAAGTGGATCGATGAAGTGTAGGAGGGAAGTGTGCAGACACTCACTTGCACACGTAATCCCACACTCTCACCGCCACCCTTCGTCGGATACGCTTAATCGACCTGCTTAGTCGATGTGAGGGCCGAGGCGAAGCCGACGGCCATTGACATGATCACGGGAATGTGCCAAGCCGCATAGAGCTTACCGTCCGTAACCCGCCGGAAGCTCAGGCGCGCGATGGTATTGAAAAAGGGGAAGATCGGCGGTTCTGCTGCAAGTTGTTGACATAACATTGATTAGCCCTGCGATGGGGCAGAATTATTGACAGAACGATGTGTTGGAAGAGGGGAGACTATGATCAAGCGTGTCAGAACGTGCGGAGCATGGGTATATGTGGCGGCGGTTGCCGTCATCCTGGCGGGGTGCAGAGGAAAGGTTGCGAAGGACCACAGTGATGAGCAGAAATCCCCTCCACCCAGAGAGGGAGAGCACGTGATGGAGCAGGGGGATCAGGAGTTCGTGGTTGTTGAAGTTAACGGCATGACCCTGACTCGTAGCGACCTGAATGAGAAAGTCTGGCGGTACATCGTCCTTCAGAATGAATCGGATCTTCCGCCCGAGAAGCTCTTGCCGAAGATCGCGCGTTATCGAAAGAAGATCATCAGCAGTTTTGTGACACAGAAGGTAGTGCTCCAGGAGGCTGACAGGAAGTCGATCTCGGTAAGCGAGGAGACTGTCGATGCTGCGCTGAGTCGTCTCAAGTCGAAACTGCCGAAGGGCGGCACCTTGCAGGACGTACTGGACAAGTACAATAAGAGCGAAGCCGCTATTCGCGATGATCTTCGCGACGAGTTGAGAATTACGCGGCTAATGGGCACTGTAACCGCCGACGTAGAAGAAGTCACAGACGAAGAGATTCGTGCATTTTACGAGAAGGACAAAGCCGCATTCAAGGTCCCGGAGCGAATTCGAGTAAGGCATATCCTGATTGATTGCCCTGCAGATGTGCCGGACGACATTCGAAGCCAGAGAAGGAGGAAGGCGGAATCGTGCAGGGAGAGGCTGCTGGCAGGTGAGGAGTTTGCCGAGCTTGCTGCGAAGATGTCAGACTGTCCCAGTGCCAGAACGGGAGGAGAGCTTGGCACATTTCCGCGTGGCAAGCTGATTCCTGCTTTCGAGGAAGCCGCATTCTCCCGCGGTGTGAAAGAGATAGGTGATGTGGTGGAGACGTCGCTTGGTTTCCACGTACTGGAGGTCCTTGAACGTCAGGAGGGTGGAATAATGCCCTACGACGAAGCTCGCGATCTTGTTGCTGTATTTCTTAACGAGCAGAAGAGCAGCCCGGTCATAAGGGAATACATCGGACGGTTACGGGCCGAAGCGGACGTGAAGTACGGGCTGGAATCTGATCGTCTAGCGGCGGATGCGGAGAGGTGAGTCGTACGCAGAACGAAGCTGCTACGATGCTGACGCAATCTGACGGAGCTTATAGGCTCGTGCGTCCGACGAAGTGATCCACAAGCATCCTGATGCCGATTCCAATCAAGATGAGTCCGGCCAGGATCTCCAGCTTTGCGTCGGAGACCCTGCGTGACAGGCTTCCCAGCCACACGCCTGATGCCGAAGCTACGAACGTTACCAGACCTATGATAAGGACAGGCATAAGGATCGAGACGTCGAGCGCAGCCATGGTCACCCCAACAGCGAATGCGTCGATGCTTGTGGCAATCGAGAGCACGAAGAGGACGCGGATGCCGGGGGCGGCCATGGCATGGTTCAATCGATCAATACGAAACGACTCCCATATCATCTTAGCGCCTATGCCCGAGAGTAGAGTGAATGCTATCCAGTGACCTACGGCAGCTATCAGTTCCTGAAGGCACATCCCACCCAGCCATCCCAGGAACGGCATCAGTGCCTGGAAGGTGCCGAACCACAGTCCGACCGTGAATGCATGTTTGATAGACAGGCGCTTTGCGGCCAGGCCTGAAGCCACTGATACGACGAAGGCATCCATTGCGAGGGCGAGCGCCAGTAGAATGAGGGTCACGAATCCCATGTGGGCAGACAAAAACACATTTTCGGCGTTGAATCAAGATCAGAGGGCAAGGCCCGTCAGATTGCCGGGGAGAAGAGCACCTTTATAGAAGTTCCCTTGCCGGGCTGACTGATCACGTGCAGAGCGCCACGGTGATTGCGAACAACCTGTAAGACGGACGCAAGCCCCAGCCCTCTCTTTGAGGATTTTGACGAAGAATAGGGCAAGAACGCATTAGCGATCGTTTGCTCGTCCATGCCTTTCCCAGTGTCGACGGTCTCCAGGACAACGTAGGGACCAGGGCTGAGGTCTATGGCCTTGAAGCAGGACGATATGAACTTCTTGTCAATGTTGCTGATCTCGCAGCGGATAGTTACCGAGCCCTTGCCCTCGATTGATTCTATCGCGTTGAGCGCAAGATTTGTAATCAGACGCCGGATCTGACCAGGATTACCCATGATGGGCGGGACGTCGTCGGAAACACCGCGCTGCAGGCTTATCTTGTCAGGCACCCTGACGGCAATCATACGGACGACCTCATCCAGAATATCCGGCAGAGCGAGTGCTTTCGTCTTCTCGGGGCGATCGAGAAGCTGATGCTGCTCGACGAGATCGTGCGTAAGTTCGATTGCACGTTGTGCAGCCAAACGAATCTGATCAATACTCTGCCGGCATGAATGGTCTTGCTCGATATGCATAAGGGTCAGTTCTGCGTGACACATGATGCCGCTAAGCAGGTTACCAAAGTCGTGGGCGAGTGTGCCGGCAAGCAGCCCCAGCCTGCAAAGCCTGTCGCCATACAGGTTCGACACCTCGCCCACAGAAGATTGAGAAGAAGAGAGTGCGACGACGTGTAGAGCGCCGGCGACTTCCCCATGGCAATCACGCAAAGGTTCCACTATCACGGGCAGTTGTCCCGCTGGATTCTCTATCACGGACGACTCGCGGCGCTCCGTTTGCAGCATACGGCGTGTGGGGCACGAATCGAGCATCAGGTGGTTGCAATTCAGTGCTTCGTGGCATGGTGTTCCGACGATTTCCGTGGATGGCTTGGACACCAGTTCTGCCATTGCCTCGTTGCATCGGAGTATCTTGCCTTCTCGATCAACGATGCACACGGCGTCGCTTACGACGTCGAATCCAGAGTTCCATGAGTTCTGCTCGATCCTGCCACCCATGATCGTTTCCCTCGAGAATCACTCGGTTGCGTAGATCGAGGATAACTATGAGGGATGGGCAAGGAGTGGTCACCCCGGAATAAGTACTCATGGAGTACGTAGGCAGTAACTACGTAGTTACGGAGCGGGATCAGCCCAGAAGATGGAGATGGCTGGCAAGGTTGACCTTCTTGTTGGAGATATCAAGCTTCTTTCGGATGTTGTTGCGGTGTGTCTCGATGGTCCTGAGGGACACACCGAATGCTTCCGCGATATCCTTGTTAGACATGCCAGACCGGATCCGATTGCAGATGTCAAGTTCCTTGGGGGAGAGGATGGCAAGCGCGGCATCGGGGGTCGATCCAAACTGGGACGTGAGATGATGTACGCTTCGTTCGAGCAGGTCAATGTGCCTGAGCTGGGATGGTGAAGCTCCGTTGCGGAGCTGTCGCAGAGAAGGCAAAAGGGTCCGCTCTGCATTTGATGTAACCCTATGTGCTATTTCGAGCTTCTCCTCCTCGATGCGGGTGAGGATCTGGCTGAGCGCTATGTTCTTCTGTTCGAGCTGAACCGCGGACTCCTCTAACTGTCGTTGAGCGTGCCGAATATCGCTAATATCGGTAACGATGCCGAGAATTGCGCGGTGGCCCTTATG
>SPBP01000047.1 GCA_004525935.1 Lentisphaerales bacterium
ATGTGCAAATGTAGTCCTTTGACAGGAATCCACGGACGAGATTTGTCGGCACGAGCGTCCGTGTCGGGACACGAAATGCTTATAGCTGTTGCCGAAACGGAGTCATCAGGTCAGGGCTGAGTTTTTTGACCGGACGGGGTATGAATACACCCCTGAGCATCACGTCATCCTGACATGCTATGCGAATTCCACCCGGAAACTATAGACGTCTTCGCTGGGCTCACTGGTAACCCTGAACTCACTCTTGTTGAAGACTGCCCGCATTGGGCCATTGTCAATAAGCACCTCTGCCGTAAACCCCGTAATTCCGTTTCGACGTGCAATTATAGCCAGATGCTTCAAGAGAAACGTGCCTATTCCCTTCTGTTGCCATTCGTCTCGAACAGTGAACGCCACTTCTGCAAAGTTTGTTTTCTGATCCAAATAGTATCGTCCTATAGCCACGATCTCGTCGCCATGTGCCTCGGGAACCGTAGCGACGATCGCAATATCCGTTCTATGATTGATGAACACAAACTCCTGAATCTGCTTTCTTGGAACATGCCTTGCCCGAGACATAAACCGGTAGTATTTCGTCTGTTCCGATAGTTCGTGAAACAGCTCGGTTAGTCCGGGCTCATCTGTGGGATGCATGGGCCTGAAATGAATCAATGTCCCGTCTTCCAGCACATGGACCGTTCTAAATTCGGGAGATCCAACAACAATCTTATCTTCTATTTCTGCGTAATTGGGACTCAAGTACTTCGCGGCAATCGCTTCCTTCGCAAGTTGCGCCCTGAAGTCAGGATGCGCAATGCAGATGAGTGCTATAGCACGCTCCTGGATGCTCTTGCCGTGAAGATAGGCAACACCGTATTCCGTCACCACATAATGAACGTCACCTCGAGTTGTCACGACACCGGCGCCCGTGCTGAGATGTGTTGTGATGCGCGAAATGGTGCCATCTTTTGCTGTGGCCGGCAGCGCGATTATGGCTTTGCCGCCATGAGATCTTGCAGCGCCTCGATTGAAGTCTACCTGGCCTCCAATCCCTGAATAGAATTGCGTTCCAAGAGAATCGGCGCACACCTGCCCGGTGAGATCGACCTCCAGGGCAACGTTAATGGCCACCTGCTTGTGTTGCCGACTTATCACAAACGGGTCGTTCACGTACTCCGTAGGATGGAACGAGAACACTGGATTGTTGTCTATGTAATCATAGAGCTTCTTGCTGCCCATGCAGAAACTTGCAACAATCTTTCCTCGATCGACGCTCTTGAATTTCCCGGTAACAGCGCCGGACGCGACAAGATCGATGATCGCATCCGTAAACATCTCCGTATGAACACCCAAGTCCTTCTTTTCTTTGAGAAACTCTATTACTGACTGAGGAATAGCCCCAATGCCGAACTCGATTGTTGATTCGTTCTCAACAAGCGCGGCCACATATTCCCCTATCTTCTTTATGTCATCGCTTGGCTTCTCGGGGACAACTTCAATTATCGGTGTGTTTACCGGCACCAGTATGTCGATGTCGTAAATGTGAATGAAGCTATTGCCGAGTGTGCGCGGCATTTGCGGATTAACCTGCGCAATGACCAGGCTGGCGTTCTCCGCCGCGCTCTTGACTATGTCTACGGATACGCCAAGGCTGCACATGCCCTGACTGTCCGGCGGCGTCACCTGTATCAAGGCAACATCGAGCGGCAACCGGCCTGACGAAAACAAAAGAGGGATATCAGAGAGAAATATTGGCGTGTAGCTTCCCAGCCCCTCCTGGATAATGTCGCGCACATTATGTGAAATGAAGAAGCTGTTGACCCTGAAATGCTGTGTGAGATCGCGACGCGCATATGGGGCGTCGCCGAGGGTGAGCAGATGAACTATTTCAACGTCCCGGAGTTCCTTTTTGCGCGCCACGAGCGCCTTGACCAGGACTTCCGGCTGCGCGCAGCCTGTGGCGACAAACACGCGTTGGCCGGGAGTGATTCGAGTGACGGCCTCATCAGGCGCCGCAATCAAGTCCTTGTACGTCTCTTCCCACTGGGCATCACTGGTTATTTTACTCATGTCCGCCCGGTCTTTCTGCAAGCGTGATACGAGCGTCTGCTGCAATAGACTCATCTCCCATCTTGCCCACGATAAAGGGGTTGATATCCATTTCTGCTATCTGCGTAAAATCGGTCACCAACTGACTGATTCTCTGCAGACTTGTCGCTATTGCGGCCAGATCAGCGCTGGCCTGCCCTCGAACACCTTTCAGCAAAGCAAAGGATTTTGTGTTTTCCAGCATCTGCATCGCCTCTCTCTCCGTAATAGGAGCAATATGAAAGGTCACATCTTTCATGACTTCTACAAAGATGCCGCCGAGACCGAACATCAGCATGGGCCCGAACTGCGGGTCGCGCGTCATGCCAAGAATAACTTCTCTCCCCCGCTTGCACATTTGCTCAACATAAACACCTTCAATCCTTGCCTTGGGCACACGCTGCCGAATCCGCATTGTCATCAGATCAAACGCGTCACGTACTTCATCATCCGAATCCAGATTCAGTTTGACGCCGCCCAGGTCCGACTTATGAATTACGTCCGGTGACGAGATCTTCATCGCAATCGGGAATCCTATCTTCTGCGCCGCCTCGATGGCCTCGTCGGCTGTAGTTGCCATTCGTCCGAGCGGCACGTTAAAGCCATACGCTCGCAGGATTTCCTTGGCTTGCGCTTCCCCAACCTGGGGTTGGCCTGTCTTGAGGTGTCGGTTGATGATTCTCGATACTCTTCTGCGATTCACGAGAAAGCGGGTCAGCACTCTCGGCGGGCGCCTTAACCATGCAGAATAATCACTCATGGCTTTCAGTGCTGCAACGGCACGCTCGGGCGAAGGATAATCCGGCAGATTCAACGCGAGAAGCTCTTCGCGGCCCGAAAAGACATCAAGACCACCCATGAACGATACAAGTATAGGCTTTTGATGCTTCGCGCAAGCCGCTATTGCCTTGGCCGTCTCGACCGGCTGCGTCATCGCCTGCGGTGTCAGAATCACCACAATCGAGTCGACGGTATCGTCATCCTGGGCAGCCTCGACAGCCATGACATATCGTTCAGAATCTGCGTCACCAAGCAAATCAATGGGATTCCCTACGCTTGCGGCTGATGGCAGTCTACTCTTGAGGGCAGAGGCCGATGCACCTTGAAGAGTGCAAACACTCATTCCGGATAGCTCAACGGCATCGGCCGCCATGATGCCCGGTCCGCCGGCATTGGTAATAATTGCAACATTGTCACCCTTCGGAAGAGGCTGCATGGCCAGAGCCATCGCATAATCAAACAACGCCTCAAATGTGTCCGCCCTGATAATTCCCGACCTCTTGAATGCAGCGCCATACGCCATGTCTGCGCCTGCCATGCTGCCTGTGTGCGATGATGCCGCCCTGCTTCCAGCCTGAGTCACGCCGGCCTTGAACATGACTACGGGCTTCTTGAGAGAAGCTGCCTCGGCCGCCTTCATGAAGGCGTTGCCCGAATCAATACTTTCAAGGTAGCCGACGACTACCTTCGTGGCCGGGTCGCTCGCTAATGCTGAAAGAAAATCCGTTTCTGACAGGTCAGCCTTGTTCCCCATGCTGATAAGCTTTGCAAGACCCAGGTCACGTGACACCGCCCAATCAAGCATAGCCGTGCAGAGTGCACCGGACTGCGATATCACTGAGATCCCGCCGGGTTTGGGCATGTGACTCGCAAAAGATGCATTCAGCTTGTGATGTGCATTGATCAGTCCAAGGCAATTGGGGCCCAGCAAATCAACGTTTCCGGCTTTGCAGATGGCAGCTATTTCTTCCTGGAGTCTGGCTCCTTCCTCTCCGACCTCATTGAATCCGGCGGTGATAATGATTATGGCTTTTGCGCCGGCGGCAATAGAACACTCCACAGCCTTTGTGACAAATGGCGCAGGGATGACAATAATGGCCATATCTATCTTCTTGCCGTACGAACTGAGATCGGGGTAACACTTGATTCCATATACCTCTTCACTTGACGGATTGATTGGAATAATCGCACCCTCAAAGCCGCCATCTTTGAGATTGGTAAGTATCTCATAACCGACCTTGCCTGGCGTCCGAGATGCGCCAATCACGGCCACGCTGTTTGGTTCTAACAGTGCTTCATACATCATGCAGGATTCCTCTCTTTTCCTCCTCACAACACTGCAATTCAATCCGCCGGGGTTAGATCCTTTTTATCAATTCAAAATTGCAGATCCGCACCTCGGGAAGGCCTTTTGCATCCATGAGCAGTCTGCCGGAACTATCCAGCGAGAGCAGCTTATGATTACCCCTGAAGTTGAGATCCTCGAAGCCACTCGACGCCAGTTCATCCTTCATTCTCTGCATGAGAAGAATGTAGGTTTCTTCGCTTATAATGCCGAGCCTCAGGGCATTCAGGGCGCTCACTGCCTGGTAGTAATCGCTGTCATTTGTTGCGAGCAGTTCGTCGGGTTTATTCCAGTAACCCCAGATGACGATATAGTCGCGATCCCGTCGCAGCACCGGGGAGCCGTCCGGAAGTTTTAGATGCTCGTGGCTCCTGTAGCGTGATTCGTCGGACAGAAAACCTGAGGCCGGTAGTCTGTGCCCCGATTCGTATATTGCCCTGGGCAACGTTGTCGGGATGCTTTTCAGATTGAGCCGGTCGACGATCGACACTTCTTCGAACGGACTATTATATCCGTATTCCGTAATGCGTCGTTCCTCTGGTCTGAAGGGGTCCATTTCCGGACATCTGCCGACCCGGGACAGTCGCCACACCACGTGCACGCTGTCCTTGGTAGTAGTCTCGTAGATCTCGTCAATCGTTGAGAGCCTTGTCCTTGGAGTATGCTGCCATCGTTCGGGGAGGAAGTAGTCAAAGAGCTCGGGGTCTTTCCCCACGACCCAGAGGCGCCCGCCGGTACTTTCGGCGTGACCAAATGTGTAGTCTACTCCCAGCAGGTTAACTCGCTTGAGATGGGGAAGCGTGGTGCGCGCTCCGGGCCCTTCGAACCTGTGGGCTTGTCGCCGCAGGTATTCCCGTCTCTTTGCGCTTCTGACTTTTTCTTCCCACTCGGCCGTTCTTTCGAGCAGCTCGAAATCCACAACGGCATATGGAATTGCTCCTTTTCTGTTGTGAACAAGGGCGCCTTTCGAGTTCGGCCGGACGATTATGTGCTGGGGCTTGCGGTCCCTGACAACGAATCCCAATCTTTTCATATGGGCTTCGACCTCAAGCGTCAGGCTACCCATCGTCTCCTCGTCAATTACCCCTCTATGACAGATTTCAGCGATGTCTATGCCCTTTATCCACTCGTAGATCACCGCATATGGTCTGAACATATCCAATTCGATCTCAGGGTGACTTCTTATTTTCGCCACCATCTTGTGTTCCCGGCGGCCCGTTCGGTCCAATTGGACTATGTCGGCAGGAACATATATCGCCAGGGGCTTGTGCGTACTGATTCTGCTCGTCCCCGATTCCCGCCAGGCATTCCTCATTTCCATTACCAGCGCAAACTCTTCATAGGGGCTGTTGAACTCAGCTGCCACAGGATCGTCGCTGTCCTGTTCCCCGGGCACATCCTGTCCCATTCGATTCCATTTCAGGACTATCTCCTTGCTCTTTCCGTTCACCTCCTTGGTCCTTACCCTGTAGATCGTACTGGTCCCGCCTGACCGGAACTCATGACCGAACAACTTCGAGGAGTTTCGGGCGAACCAGTCTTTGTCAGTCCAGTAATTTTCCGGGAACAGGTTGTGAATGAACGGCACCCCGTACTTGGTAACGTACAGATCGCCCCCACCCCGGAGCCCTACGTGCGCGTAATCCATCCCGAAGACTGATACGGCCTGGACCCCGCCGGGAATATTATTCGGATAATTGGGGATACTCGTCATCGGAACCGCCGCCAGTCTATTTTCAGTTTCCGCATTTTCGCACGCAGTGTATTGGGATTGATTTGCAGCAGGTCCGCGGCGCCGGATGGGCCTTCGACACGACCTCGAGCCTTTTCCAGTGCCGCTTCAACCTGAGATTTCACTACATTCTCGAGAGACATGATCCCGTTGTGATGCGCCGTATATGCCGGTCTGGCTTTCGGGCCCTGTATTGCCGACGACGAGAGACTTTCTGAAGCGCCCAGCGCCTTGGCCACTTCGAGCCGAAGTCCATTCCCGAGAATTGCGGCCCGATCCATGACGGCCGCCACTTCGCGGACATTTCCCGGCCAGTCGTACGACACCATCAGGGCTATATCTTCGTCGGTAGGCGGCACTTCTACCAGACCAAAGCGCCTGGCAGCACGCCCGGCGAAATGGCGTGCCAATTCTGGAATGTCTTCACGACGGTGTCGCAGCGGCGGCAACACGATCGGGAAAACAGCAATCCTGTACCAGAGATCCTCGCGAAACCGGCTCTCGGCGACAAGGGCAGGCAGGTCACGATGCGTTGCCGCAATGATTCTCACATCCACGTGAATCGGTTCGTGCCCACCCACCCGCTCGAGCCATCCGTCCTGGAGGATCCGCAGGAGGCGTACCTGGGCCGCGGAAGGCAGTTCCGCAACTTCGTCCAGAAGAAGAGATCCTCCATCTGCTCGTTCGAACCAGCCCCGATGCTCACTGACGGCCCCGGTGAACGAGCCCTTTTCGTGGCCGAAAAGCTGGGAATCGATCAATTCGGGTGGTATCGCGCCGCAGTTGACCCGGATGAAGGTGCCTCCGGCGCGCGGTGAACGATCGTGGATCGCCCGGGCGATCAGCTCCTTGCCTGAGCCGGTCTCCCCGAAAACGAGCACCGGCGCGTCCGAGCGTGCAACCAGCTGCACACGTTCCATTACCTCGTTCAGTCCCGACTGCGAGCCTATGATTGTATCCCCGAGTTTCTCGCGTCCCAGGCGGGTGAGCAACGACTGTTTTTCGGCCTCGGCTGCTTCCTTGAGTGCTGCCATTTCCCGAAGCTGCCTGTCGTTTTCCAACGCGACCGAAAACGGTTCCTGCAGCGCCTCCAATAACATTAGATGCCGGGCGCTGAAAACCTGCTTCGGTTCCGCTGCCATGACCAGTACTCCGCAACAGCCCCCCGCACGGCCGATCGGTCCGACAATGATGTCCTGCCCAACTCCCTTTCGAGCTGTGATACCCGCCGGTCCTCGGAAGGCAGCACCTGCCCCGGATCGACTCGCCTTCCCTTTCCGGCACCACGAAATCAGCTTCTTCATCTCGTTCCCGGTGCAATCCGAACGCGGCCACGGTTCAATGCATTTCCCGTCTGCCCGTGTCTGTGCAACCGTTTCAATAGAATTCCTGTCGGCATCTATCTTCCGCACGACCAGTTCGCTGATCGGCAGGTCCCGCCTCAGCATTGGCGCAATTCTGGTTGCCGACTCTGCAATATCGATATGCCGGCAAGCTTCCCGCCATACATTCAGCAGCACCGCCTGGAATCTCTCCATTGCCATCCTCCTGCCATATGTAGCGGCCAGGTTACCATATACCACGGGTGCTGGCTACCATATATAACAGATACAGAGAGGGTATGGCTTAATGGTGGCGGGTTCGGGGTTAATTGCCAGGTGGAACGAAGCTGGCACGATGCCTGCATATGAATTTGCGTAGTGGCGTTCCGTGCCGGAGACGAAAATACCCAGGAACGCGGGTCACCTGAGTCTTTCGACAGGCTCGTTGTGTGAGTTTCTGACAACTCATGAAATATGCGGGTCAATAATGGGCAGGAAGCCGGTAAAGGGGAAGCGATGAATATTGGGGCTCTTGGACGCATGTTGTGCCGTTTGCCTGGACTGAGACGAAGGCGGGTGAGGGTCTCGGCGTTGTTGCTCGTTTCGATAGTCGGAATCCTGGGCCTTCGGACGCTGATGCCGGAACTGCAGTTGATGCCGGCATTTGCACGGGGTCTTGCACCCGGCGTTGCGCTGGGCATCTTCCTGGCGGCATTGATTTGTGAATACATCGACTCCAGCCTGGGCATGGGATACGGGACCGCGCTTACGCCGCTCCTGCTGCTTGCCGGTTTCGAGCCGCTCCAGATCGTTCCCTGCGTGCTGCTGAGCGAATTTGCGACCGGGATAGCTGCGGTTTTTATGCACCAGCGGGACGGGAACGTGGATTTGCTTCGCGATCCGGAAGCCAGGTCCGCCGCATTGATGCTCTCGGTGCTGAGCGTTGCCGGTACTATTGGTGCCGTCGTTCTGGCGGTGCGCATTCCCAAGAATTTGTTGACCGGCATCATTGGAACAATTGTTGTAATAGCAGGCATCGTCACGCTTGCAACAATTCGTCGGCAGCTCCGTTTTCGACGCGGGCACCGGATTGCAATTGGCGCCGTGGCCGCCTTCAACAAGGGATTGAGTGGCGGCGGGTATGGTCCGCTCGTGACCTCGGGCCAGGTTATCTCTGGTCTGTCGTCCAGGAAAGCTGTTGCCGTTACATCGCTTGCAGAGTCATTGACGTGTTTTGTCGGGCTTATCGCGTACCTGCTTCTTCACAAGGGGCTCGATTGGGGATTGGCCTTCCCGTTGACGCTTGGCGCGATGCTCTCGGTACCCGTTGCAACGCTGACTGTCCGGCAATTGCCGGAGCGCGGGCTGCGGGCGGGGGTCGGCGTGGCCACCTGTCTGCTTGGAGTGCTCATGCTGGCAAAGCTCTTCTGGTAGCATAACCGCGCCCGAGACTCGCGCTGCGCTCTGCATCGTCCCGGAATGTGCACCTCGTCGTGCAGTAAACAGGAGCGGGGTACTGATCGGCAGAATTTGCGCGGTGTGTCTTCGTTTGCCACATGTTTCGGCCAGCATCTCGTACCAGTCAACTCGCCAAAATTGGTATTCATTGTCACTTGCAAAGGAATCCTGCCGACCATAAACTCGTCGAGCGATTGAACGGGACCGGGACACTAAGGGGCACCTTCGGGCGATAGGGGGAAATTCCACGCATGCACATGCGGCACGTTCTGAATCACCTGATTCAACTTCAGGATCTGACACTTATCCGCGAGCAGGAAGCATTCATGGGCGGCGACCGCCTGAAAGAGCTCGACGCATCGATTGCGGGACTAACCGAACAACTGCCACCGGATATCAAACTGCGTTTCACAAAGCTTCAGAAGAAGGAAACCGTGGCTGTTGTGCCGATCGCACGCGGCGTGTGCAGCACGTGCGGGTTGACGCTGCCGATCAGCTTGGTGCAGTCGGTCCGCGCTGAAGAAAAGATTCACCCTTGTCCCAATTGCACGAAGATCCTCTACTACATAGATTCGCCCCCGCGTGGAGTCGCCAAGAAGACCAGCCGCACGGCCGCGCCGAAGATCGGGATCGAGCGCTTTTCCGCGCACGAACTGATGATTCCCCGGCTGCAGGCAAAAGACCGCGACAGCGCATTGCTGGAACTCGCGTCGAAGATGGAAGAAGAAGAATTCGTGCAGCACGCCGACAAGATCGTCGAGACAGCGGTCCGGCGCGAGGCGATTATTTCCACATGCGTTGACCATGGCATGGCATTCCCGCACGCGCGCGGGGTTGAAGGTGGCGGCCTGACAGTAGCCCTGGGGATCAGCCCGAAGGGCATCCGGTTCAATCCCCAGGAGAAGTTGCTGACGCATATCATTTTTTTCATCATCATACCGACTGCGGCAAATGCCTTCTATCTGAAGCTCCTTGCGGGGCTTACGGAGACGTTCATGGAGGATGATGCCCGCAAGAAGCTCTGTGCCGAAGAGCATCCGGAGAAGCTCTGGCGCGCGCTCAAGAAGCTTACCCGCCGCACCATCAAGTAGCACTGAACGAGTGTTCAGGGGTCAGGAAACCTGCAAGTGAATAGTCAACAGTGTCCGCCGACGGCGGATCCCCTCCAGGGGCGGGCAGGCAGCCTCTGGCGGAAACAGTGGACAGGAAGCAGGGCGTGAACGGGCATCGTAATCGTCCTCGTCCTCAGTGAGCGGAGCGAACGGTCCTCGTCCTCGATCCTTCTTCATACGGCAATCTTCCTGCAGAAGCAGCCTTGCCACATCTTGAGGGAATATCATCCTCTGTCCTCAGGTACGAGACTGGGATGGGGACAACCCGCCACACTGTAACTTCCGAGGACGAGGACCGTTCGTCACGCTTTGCGTTCCTCACTGAGGACGAGGACGATTACGATTAACAGATTAGCCTTCAGGAGAAAGGCGTGGGTCCGCGTTCCGCGTTCCGAGCTCCACGTTCGACGAATGCGGCCATGCGCTTCATGGCTTCCTTGATCTCTTCAATGTCCGTCGCGTAGGAGCACCGCAAGAACCCCTCGCCCGACGAGCCGAAAGCAGTCCCAGGCACACAGGCAACGTTCTCCTCATCCAGGAGTCTCAGTGCAAAATCCTTCGACGATAGCCCGCAGCTGCGTATGTCCGGGAACGCATAGAACGCACCCTTAGGCATGTGACAGGAAAGCCCCATCTCGTTCAACGAGGAGACAATATAGTTCCGCCGCTTCTCGTAGGCACGGCGCATCCGCTCGACATCAGCATCATGATTGCGCAACGCCTCGATTCCCGCTTTCTGGCTGAGAATCGGTGCGCACATCATGGTATACTGGTGGATCTTCATCATTGCCTCAATGAGATCGCGACGACCGCATGCGTAACCGAGCCGGAAGCCGGTCATTGCCCACGCCTTCGAAAGACCGTGAAGAAGCAGTGTCCGGTCCTTCATGCCGGGCATCGAGGCGATGCTCATCCGCTCCCCTTCGTAGGTGAGTTCGGAATAGATTTCGTCAGTGACGACCAGCAGGTCCCGCTCGCAGGCAAGTTTCGCAATACCCTCCAGTTGTCCACGGTTAAGCGTGGCCCCCGTAGGGTTGGTCGGGAAATTGATCAGCAGCGCCTTTGTACGATCGGTCAGTTTCTTTTCGATCATGTCCCGCTCGAGGACAAAGCCATCTTCGGGCCGGGTCTGAACCGCGACCGACTTACCGTGCGCAAAGGTAACGATCGGCGCGTAGCAGACATATGACGGCTCGTGATAGATCACTTCGTCGCCGGGATTCACGATCGCACGAACTGCCAGGTCCAGCGCTTCGCTGACTCCAACTGTAACGAGAATCTCCGAAGCCGGATCGTAACGAACGCCGAACTTGTCGCTTATATAATCGGAAATCGCCGACCGCAGAGATTCGAGCCCCAGGTTCGACGTGTAGGATGTCGCACCCCGGTCGAGGGCATAGATCGACGCTTCCCGAATTCCCCACGGTGTGGCAAAATCCGGTTCGCCTATTCCGAGACTGATAATGTCCTTCCGGGAGCTGACAATATCGAAAAAGTCACGGATCCCGGACCGCGGCACACCCTTGAGGTGAGTCGCAATATAGTCACGGTGAGACTTGGAGTCGTTCGTTTTCATCGTGGGCCGCCATCAGGACACCCTTCTCCTTGTATATCTTCAACATGAAGTGCGTTGCCGTCGAGACAACGCCTTCGATCGTGGCAAGTTTCTCGCTGATAAACGACGCCACTTCCTTCAAGTTCCTGCCGCTTACGAACACAAGCAGGTCGAAAGCGCCGGACATCAGGTACATCGCGTCGACTTCAGGGAACCTGCTGATTCGACCGGCGATGCCGTTGAACCCGCCTTCCCGTTCCGGCGTAATCTTGACTTCGATCACCGCGCTGACTTTGTCGAGGTTGAGCGAGTCCTCGTTCACGATCGCCTGGTATCCCCGGATTACACCGTTCTTTTCATATTCCTGTATCTTGTCCTTAACATCCTTCTCGGACAGTCCGAGCATCTTCGCCAGGTTCGCCGGCGACTCCAGCGCGTTCTCTTTCAGTAATCTCAGCAGTTCGTCCATGATCTGTCTCCAGTGGCCGGTTCCGCGGCATTGCGGGGCCTGCCGTCTGTTTCCGCGGTTACCACCGTGCTACTTATCATGGCGACCGGCTCAAGACAACACCACAATTCGGATGCGTGATCAGAAACGCCCGACACATTGCCCCGATCATACCCGTCCTCGTCCCCGAAAACCGCGCTCCACGTCGAACTTCCGAGGACCAGCCTTCGCCAAAAGGCTACGGCCTGCCACGCGAGGACCGTCCCGAGGCGCTTAAGCGCTCGGGACTGAGGACGAGGACGATCTCTATCATCCCGCCAAGTCCCCCACTTTCCCCTTGCATACCTAGGCTTCCGAGGTATAGAGTGCCTTGTGTGCCGAGGTATGCTTAGAGAATTGGATTCGGATAACGGGAGGCCAGACGATGGTATTCAACAAGGAGCTGACGAGAAGTATGGCGGAACCGATGGTACTGAGCCTGGTTGCGCAGCGGGCGATGTATGGTTACGAGATAATCAAGCTGGCGAACGAACAAACGAACGGCGCGCTGGAATGGAAGGAAGGCACGCTCTACCCATGCCTGCACCGACTGGAAGGCGCGGGCCTGATCAGGAGCGAATGGCGAACGTCCGGCAACGGGCGGCAGAGAAAGTACTACGCCCTCACGCGGAAAGGCAACTCGCTCCTGCGCAGGAAGGTATCGGAATGGTCCGCATTCACCGAGGCGGTGAATTCGCTGCTGACGGGTGCAGAGATGGCGTAGAGCAGGGAACTACATGTGTGTGAGTTTGTGGGCCCGCCTGCAGCGACTATGTCGCAGACATTGCGGGCAGGTATGGGAGTG
>SPBP01000224.1 GCA_004525935.1 Lentisphaerales bacterium
ACTCGATCACGGAATACAATCTGGGCGAACGGAGTTCGGTTCCATGCTACGTGGACGAGCTGATGTGGCAATGATAACAGGGGATATGCTCGTCGGACATACGCAGGTAAGCATTGGGCCGCACATGATTGACATGGCGGCAGAAACCAAACAAGGGAAGGGGGCAGTATGACGAAGCAGACATGGATCGTAGGGATCGGATTGGCAATGGTCGCAGTGATCGAGGTTATGGCAGTCGGTTGCAAGGACGACGACAATGGCACTCCTGCTGGCGGTGTCAGCGGCGAACTTGCCGGAGTATGGACCGCCTTAATGGGTGCCGATGATCCGGCTGACCCGGACTTCGTGATTGTTATCACTATCGGTGCGGATAACACCTTCAGCGTGACAGAGGATGGTGTCCCTAGTGATAGTGGAACCTGGTCCGTCAGTGGCAACCAGCTCACATTGACCGGGCTAGATGGCACGATGGTGTTTACCTACACCGTGTCCGGCAACTCGCTCACGTTTGCAGGCGTAGACGATAGCGATGACACCAGTATTGTCTTCACACGCGTAGTATAGCACTCAGCATAAACGGTAAGATTGAACAAGCGGCCCTCGACATCCGTCGAGGGCCGCTTGTTTTGCGTCCCCAGGGACAGCCACTTTACGAAGGCTGACGGCCAGGGGCCCTGAACCTTCAACCCTCCACGCCGCTCATGCATCGCGGAGCTCTGCGGCGGCTGCCTCCGGGGTAACGACCGCGCCGCCGGCATATCGAATCTCGATGGTGGCGTAATCGCCGGCACGCGCGATACTCTTCAGGCTATGTTCGGTCATTTGCTTCTGAAGTGCTGCGGTATGATCGGGACCAAGTGTCGGAATAAGGCGGGTCTTCGTTACGCCACGGCTCAGGATACCGCGTGAAGATAATCAGCCGGTCTAGTTTCATCATATTCCACTATTTCAACAGCGGGATTTCGACCCTTTTGCGCAGTCGCAGGTCGGCTCAGTTCCGGTGATGGCGCCAACGATAAAGGCGGTGGCGCATCCGACCCCCGCTTCCACCGCAATCGCGTCAGCCGGACAGTTCCCAGCGCAGGCGCCGCATTCCATGCACGCATCACGATCAGTTATGTCGGCCTTCTTCTCGCGAAGAACGAAGACAGCGTGAGGACATACAGTCATGCACATACCGCAACCGATACACTTGTCGCGATCCAGCTTCAGCGTAGTCACATTCTTCAAATATTTCATGATGCA
The DNA here is from genome assembly GCA_004525935.1 of Lentisphaerales bacterium. Taxonomy (GTDB): domain Bacteria; phylum Verrucomicrobiota; class Kiritimatiellia; order SPBP01; family SPBP01; genus SPBP01. The sequence goes on from SPBP01000224.1 coordinate 1,246, forward strand.
TGCTCTCAGGTGAAAAGGTTGATAATCAGCAGCACAATACCACCCAGAATTCCAACGATCTGCGCAGGCACCGCAACCCGCATTTCCTTTCGCACACCGGACGGTGATGTAAATGTCGAAGCCCCTGTGAAGTTCATGGTGAGAAAGGAGGCGATCGAGATGGCAATGGCCGCCCATGCGCACGTTTCTATAGAGGTCATCTTCTGCGTGATGCCGACGCCTGCCGCGAGCGCAAACGCGAGCAGCCCGGCTATTGCGCCTTTTGCCGCAAAGCTCCGTACGGGAAAGAACGGCAGAAGCACGGGTCCGAAGAAAGCACCTGCGAGCCATGAGGAGAGAAGTATTGTCAGTGCCGGCAGCGCACGTGACGGTGCGGCGTGTAGATCATAGCCTGTCCGGGAGACGCCGGACGCCACCAATGCGACAAGCATAGCGAACAGTATGTATTTGATCGATATTACCAGTTCGACAGGCGTCAATCGGAGCCTGTCCAACATGCCGAACTCCACCTTGCGCATTTGTGGTGTTGCTTTCATGCTCGAGTCCAGAAATGCCGGCAGATCGACCGAGCGAACCGGACCATAAACTATCTTGAAGCCGGTCCGTTGAGAAACGATGTGCGCCGAGATTCCCGATGCTCCCAGCTGCGGCAGAATCAGCTTGCGGTGATTGACTCTTTCGGCAAGGTTGATGTTGGCGACGCTATCGACGAGGTTATCGGTTCCAAAAGTTCGTTTCCCGGCGGCACACCACACGTTTATGCCGGCTGTATCGAGCACGAGAATCCACGCGTTCCTGTTATGTAGTGCTGAACGAAGACAATCGAAACTCATCTTATAATTGGCTGTTACGAAGACGAGTGAGTCGGAGTCAGCTTCACCCACTGCGTACAGGCCTGGCTGAACCGTGTAGCGGTCTCGTCCGAGTGCCCAGCGGACCTTCCATCTGCCGAGCGTATCGGCCCACGTCAGGCGTGTTGCGACCCGCGGGCAAGAGTCCTGCCCGGAGGGTATCGATCCAATGAGCCATGGGGCTGATGAGTGTTCATCAACGGGTCCATTGGAGCAACAGTCTAGCTTCTCTGCCATGTCATCCATCGTCTAAAGATCCGCTTGATCATTGGGGTAAATATTCTGCGATTGTACGATTCCGCCACCTTCCTGATTGTCTCCGCCTGGGTGGGGCAGGGATGGATAACATTACTCAGGGTACTGATTTTTATTTCGGCAATAGACTTTCGGCTCATGGGTAGTCCTGTCTAGACTTCAAGATGAGATCACATCGGCGTGCAGGGGCCACGATCAACAATTATACAGCTCCTTCCGCCGGTCCGCCTCTGGCGGAAACTCTGAACACGCGCCCTAACGGCTGCTGACCGCACCAGCATACGTGGTAATCTCGTAGACATTAACAGTCCCTTCGTACAGAAGTCGAGAGTCCGGAATGTCGTTCGTGGACAGCACGTAGCGGAATCCCCATTCGGAGGCAAGGGCTGCGAACTCGCCATGATTGAGCAGCCATCGCAACGCTCTCGCGCGCTCGCGCACTGCCGCTGGGGTCCTTGCAAGGTACCCGTCCTGGATAGGCTGCCGATGGCGAGTCTGGTGGACCATGGACGTTACACGGCCGTGCTGAAGATCAAGCACCGCGCCGGGGTGCGAAACGGCGCGCCGGGCGAGAAACTCGATGTGGTCAGGAAACTCGATTGGGGTCAACGTAACCTGGCGGGGCATGAGCTCAACGACCACCAGGCATGCCAGCGCAACGAGGACCACACGACCCTTGGGTGATTCGGCAAGGAGCCGGCAGCCGGCTGCAGACAGCGCTGATACAGCCAGGATCGTGACGACGACGAAGCGGTCCGGTACACCTCCAAGGCGGATGATGGGCATCAGGAACTCCAGCAACTCGTAAGGCATGGGGAATGGTACCGTCTGTCCGAACGCCGTGATGTCCCGCCCCAATGCCAGGAGGAAGAATGCTGTAGCAAGAAGCATGAGCAGGAAACGCAGCCGGTCCTTCCGCCTACGCAGGTCGATGTACCCGAGCACCGCGAGCGCGAGTGCCCCCAGTCCCACATGGACGTCCTGCCCGTGAATCCTGCCACCGAGGAGTCGGTTCCAGTACCACTCGCTCAGAGAATTGAACTGCCAGTGTCCACCCGGGATAAGCAGTGCGAACAGGTCCATGGAGTATCTATTCGCGTTGTGCCCGACAATAGCGGCTTCGTGCGAGGCCCTGGCGAATGCCATGACCAAGAGCCCCGAGGTCAGGAGTACAGGGCCGCGAAGAGAGAGAAAGAGCCAAGAGCACGCCGCGTGAAGAGGCCGTCCCTGTGACAGCAGAGCGCCCATATGCCCGCGAGCACGGACGCGAACACACACATGAGAAGGTAGTAATGATCGCACAACAGGACGAGGAACAGAAATACGGCCGCGAGAATTGCGTCTACAACACGTCTTCGCTCCAGCAGCCGCAGGAAGAAAAGCATGTAGAACGGGATCCACTGCATCAGGACAAGGTTGAGATGGCCTTCAGCGTGAGCGAAGTGATAGCCGGAAAACGTGAACACGAAGCCGCCCACAAATGCGAGCCTTGGGCCGGCGACGCGTTTTGCAAGAAGGTAAGCGCCCCAGCCGGAAAAGGCGAAGGCGAAGACAACCACCAGGTTGAACAGCGCCACATCCCCAAGCACGCCGGCGAACGGCACTGTGAGGAAGCCTGCAAACGGGTGGAGCGTGTGGGGTAGCAGGCTGCAGGTTTCGGGGAAGTGCAGAAGTCTGGTCTCGAAGACATCCAACTCGCTGGCCAGAACTGCCGTGCGGACCCACCACGTGTTCCAGTACATCTGGAACCCGTCGCCCGCGTCAGATATAATCCGCGTCGCAAAATGCCGGGGCGCGGGCCAGGCCAGGGCCAGGAATATCAGCGCGTAAAGCAGCAAGACCAATCCATGTTCACCGGCACGACCGAGCATCTTCCTGTGCCCAGATGGCCTAGCGGGCACGTCTTTGTTATCCGCCATTGTCTCGGGAGATTCTGGGTTCTCTTGTTGCAGTGGCTTTGACACGCGGGAAGCTTACCAGCCTACTGCCAGAATTTCCACCATGCAGAGCGGTGCAAGTATCCAATTTATCCCGCCGGTCCGCTTCCCTTTACTCGGCGGGGTGAAACCGTGAGCGCGCAGGATCGCCTTGCCATTCTCCACGCGAAATCCGCTCACTTCCTTGGCCAGCCCACACCGCCTCCCCCGAACGCCCACTACACACTGGTCCCACCACTAACAGCTAGCTGCTCGCTCGGTCAGGTAGCATGCCAGTCGGCCGAAGCAGAAGATCCCTGCGTAGTCAAACAACAGGTCCCAGAGAGAACAGCTTCGGCTTGCCACAAACACCTGGGAGAATTCTTCCAGGGTCACTATGACGGTCACGATCAGGCTGCCCTTGAGGATTCTCATTCGCCCCATGCCGACTGTGGCAGCAGAAAGGGACATATTCACGAGAAAAGAGAATAGCCCCATCAGAATGAAGTGGCCGGCCTTATCGAATCCCGGCATGTCCGTTGCAGAATAGAAGATGC
>SPBP01000215.1 GCA_004525935.1 Lentisphaerales bacterium
GAGCACCGTATCCGCTTCGCGAAGCCCGAGTTTGTACAATCGATTGTGAACATAGATTCCGAATATGCATTTGAGGTCAACATTCCCGGTGTCCTCGGCGTCGTTACCGGCAGTCCGGAACAGGGGACGCATGGCGCTCTCACAATCGGTTCGCTCCGGGATGTTACCGTGGCATGGCATAAGCCGCTCCCGACCGTTTCGCGGACCGGCACCGCATCCGTAACACCATCCATAGCCTGGACAATCCGCGAAAACATTCTTTCAGCCGATGCGATTCTGGAGACCAATATCGAAGGCGGCCGCGCCGATAGCATGACGATTCTTCTGCCTGAAGGCGCCGACAATATACAGCTCCGAGGAATTCATGTTCGTGATCTCCGCATCCGGGACCGTGAACTGGTTGTCTTCTTCAAGGGTTCAATTGCCGGCCGGACTTCCATGCGCCTGTCGTTCGATACACCTCGATCGGCCGGAAACGTTTTCACCTGTCCGGCACTCGAGATCAGCGGCGGGCGCATTGATACCGGCGGTTCAATTATTATCGTTAAGGATCTGCCTGGAATTCTTCTCGAACAGAACGTCACGGGACTCGAGCCGGTATCGGATCTGGATGTCCCACCGCAAGTGCTCGGCCTTGTATCGGGCAAACCGGCCTACATATACAGGAGCACAGCCAGACAGTCGGGGCCGGTCTTCGATCTTGTCACTACCACGCCGTTCCCGCTTGTCGAGACCATAGCCGACAGGGCCGACATTCTTACGGTTATTCGCCCAGGTGGTGAGGAGATAACGCGGATCAGGTACAAGATCCGCAACAATGCGCAGCAGTTTCTCAGGATGATAATGCCCGAGGGCTCCGAAATACTCTTTGCACGGGTGGATAACGTTACCCGTAAGATATCCACCGATGGCAGGCAAACGCTGATACCTTTGGCTAAATCGGTTCAAACCCTCGGGGGACTGATCCCATTTCCTGTGGAGATCGTCTACTGCCGCCAGGACAATGACCTTTCGCGGCATTCCTCAAAACTCGTGGATCTTCCCGAGCTCGAGGATATCCCAACCGCCGCGATCAACGTCACCGTAATGTGCCCCGAAGATACCGCGCCCAACGGATACAATAGCAGCCTGCGAAAGGTAGACGTCTTCGCGATGCAAGGCGACCTCTGGTGGATCGCCGCTGTGCCCGGTGCTGACACAAACCTTCCCTCGTCTCTCCAGCCGGACTACATCACCCGGAACCTCGCGTACAACTACTACCAGGCAGGTTATGAAGCATACCAGGGCAACAGGCTTGAAGAAGCCGAAACCTATCTTGCCGGCGCGACGCAACTCGGAACCGGCGCCGACTGGGACAAGAGCGCCGGCGATCTGTTGGATAATATCCGCGCCGGCCGCGGTGAACTTACAACCGATGACCGCCTGCAGCGCGCCCGCATTTCGAAGATTCGTGACGAGCTGACAACCGAGAATCCGAGGCTGGAGGCGGAGCAGGAAGCATTGATTCAGGGCGGACTGGCAAACATAGACGAAGGCGACGAGGAACTCGGGCTGGAGCTGCTCGATGAGGCGCTGCGTGTTGGCGCCAAGCTCACCCAGCGCAGTGATTCAGTTCAACGCCAGAAGGCTATCAACCGAAAGTATGAGGAACAGTTGCGCAAGGTTGAAGAGGACCGAAACCGAAACAAGGACCTCAATGAACAGCTTCAACAGCTCCAGGCGCAGGCGGCGCAGGTGGCAGGCCCTCAGGCAGCGCGGGAACCGCAGCGCGCAAGGGACTTCGCGGAGACGCTCGCGAAAGAAGCGCAATCCGAAAGTCTCAGTGTGGCCGAACTCCAGGATGCCGCGTTCGGCAACGTGCTGGCGGCCGATTCTTACGAACAGCCGCAACAGGTTTCCGCGAGGGCACAGGCGAGAAGCTACCAGCGCGACGCGCATGCCAAGTCAGGACCGAAAGTCTCCTCCGCAAGCCGGACAGCACGAGAGACAAAGGGTTCCCTCTCCGAGCAGAACTGGAAACTGGAGCAAAAGGTGAAGGTGCTCAAGAAAGCTGTTGCTGCATCCGGCTCCATCGATTCGAGACTCTCGCCGCCAACTGAAATGCCCGACGATCACGGAGCCGCGATCAAGTCCATAAGAGACAAGGTAGTCGGCGCCGATCGGAAAGTTGACGAGCTCCTTGCAACACTCAACCAGCCGGAACAAGGCGGCGTACTGATGAACGATATGACCGTGGAACGCGAACTCAGAGAAATCGAAAAGTGGACCGATGCCAACAGGACAACATGGGGAGCGCTCGACCGGTCAACTGATGCGGAGTTCGGCGGGCTGAAAGAAAAGATCCAGGGCGCCAAGGATGATCTCGCGGAAGCTCGCTACCGCCGCATGAATGCGACGAACATCCTCATTGATGTCAGTGGAATCCTGGGCCAGGCGTCGCAGGGCAAGCAGGAGTCGCTCAAACGTTTCCTTCTTAGTAATGGCTACGTCGTGCCCGCGGGTGATGGGTTCGAATTCACGATATCGGAAGGCATGGCGATAGTCCCAAATTCCGGCGATAACCCGGCCTCCCTGAACGCTGCCGTGGAGAACTGGCTGGCGAACAAGGGACAGGTGGTGCCGGTCGCCGGAAAGACGGTCCGCCTCTCATCGGTTACCAATATGGCGGTCATTGGCGAGAATTTCTCGAATGCCACTGCCGGGGGCAGAAATTACGCCGTGCTGGATGAGGCCCAATACAGGACGCTGGTCCAGTCGGCCGACGCGCTGCGCAACAACTCCTCCGCGAGTCCGTCAGAACAACGACAGGTCATAGTCGGCACCACCAATAGCGTGGCGACGGAAGACTTCCAGATTGCCCGGAGTGATGCGGATTACAACGATATTCAGATAGATGGGACACGGATAAGCCTTCCCAACGACAAGTACCTGGCAATTGACAACGGTGACTCTCTTTCTGTCCTGAAGGCCGGCGAGGTGCGGGACTGGCAGGATGACGCCACTGAAGTCCAGCTTGAGACGCCGGAATCCTGCAGTGTTGACTTGCCGGAAACGGGCATAGCACTCCGCTTCGAGAAGATGCTGCTCTCCGCGGGTGAATCCGCCGACATCGAAATGCTCTTATGAAACAGCAACACTAACCAGGCAAACAAGGGAGGAACGACGATGGAGAACGAAGATATACGAACAGACGAGCAAGTCAACGGACCGGCGCCGATACCCGTGCCCGAAACAGTCACGCCACCTCAACCACCACCCACAAAGAAGGATGGAAAGAACATGCAGAAGATCAAGACTGTATTCGCGTTTCTTTTCATGTGCGCGATGCTTGGAGCGGGCTTGTGGGCAACAAGAGACCTGCTGCCGTTCGCTTTCAGCAGGCGCGCGCCGGGATCTGGTCCGTATATCATAACCGCAGCAACCTATTCGGGAACCGGTCTCTCGGAAGATGGCGCAAGTTTCACTGCCGACTTCAAGATCGATGTGATCGAGAAGAAAGGATGGAAGAAGATAGAGCTGCTGCCGGCTCACGTTGCAATAGTCAAATCGAAACTGCCCAGGAACTCCTATCTTCATCTTGAGAAGGGCATGTACTGCATGCTGACGAAGGAAGACGGCGAGATGGAAGTCTCCATTACCTTCTCCGTCGCCACGAAAGAAGCCGAAGGAAAATGCTCCGTGGCGTTCACAAGGGTACCCGCCCTCACCTGCGTTCTCGACGCAACGTTCCAGCAGGAAGACGTTGCTGTCACCGTGCGTGGCGCGCAGTCAACCGACGTAAGCGAGACGAACGGCACGACACGTGTCGTCGCGGCGCTCCCGGATGAAACGCCAATCGAGGTAACCTGGGAAAAGGCGCTTCCTGAGATCAAGGAAGGACCTTCGAAGTTTCACGCGGAGACCAAGACGCTGATTTCCATAACGGAGGGTCTCATCATCGGCCAGGCAAAGATGGATTTCAGCATCCTCCACACGCCGACCCGGGAACTGGAGTTGAATGTGCCTGAGGGCGTCAGCGTTATCAGCATAGACGGCAAAGGCATAAGGGATTGGCGCGTGACCGACGGCAAACTCGCGATACAGCTTGAAAAGGAAGTTGTCGGACCGTTCGTGCTTAACCTGAAATACGAGGCCTCGCCGAATATGGCATCGGGCAAGGTTGTAATCCCGGTTATCACGGGTTCGAACGTCGAACGCGAAAAAGGGACCGTCGGCGTTGTCGCACTGACCAACCTGGAAATCAAGAACAGCGGGATAAACAACGCGCATCTCATAGACGTCAAGGAACTGCCGTCGGAGATCGTCGGGATGACGACCCAGCCGATATTGCTGGCCTACCGGTATATCGATCCGGATTTCGAGGTAACACTGGATATCAGCAAGCACAAGGATATCGGGGTGCTCCTCACGATGATTGACCGGGCGCATTTTACCGTGATGCAGACTTACGACGGGAAACGCATAACACGCGCGCTCTACAATGTCCGTAACAACAGGAACCAGTTCCTCCGGCTTCAACTGCCCAGGGGCGCCGAGTTGTGGAGCGCCGCCGTCGAGGGTCGCTCGATCCAGCCGGCGCGCGATGCTGAGGGTCGTATTCTCCTGCCCCTTGTCAAGTCGGGTGGCGGCGAGATGTCCGCGTTCCCCGTAGAGATCGTCTATGCCGAAGAAGGCACGGCGCCCGACGAGCGCGGACGCGGCGAGGCAATTGTCGCCCTGCCCCATTCGTCTGAGCCGATCATGCACCTCATGGTTTCGCTGTACTTGCCGCAGGAAGGCCGATACAGTGATTTCAGCGGCACACTGCGAAGCGTTGACACGTTCACCGCTGTCGGGAGCAGTCATGTCATGCCCGTGGACAACCGCGCGGTGAGCACTCTCCAGC
>SPBP01000177.1 GCA_004525935.1 Lentisphaerales bacterium
GACGGCCTTGAAGGCTGGGCCGGTCTGGTCTTCTTCGGGCTCGGGCTCTGCGGGTTCGTACAACTTGGCTTCCTTCACGTCCGTCAAAGACGAGTCAGGATTTGCCGGTACAATCAGCTTCTGGCCGACTCTAATCCGGTTAACGTTCTGGATTTGATTAGCTGCTGCAAGATCCTTGACGGTCGTGCCGTAACGTTGGGCGATTGATGACAACGTGTCGCCGGGTTTTATCTCGTGCTGTGCGGCTTTGTGTGCCGAAGATTCCTCTACCAAATTGTCCTCGGCAATCAGCGCGCCGTTCTTAGCCCTGCGCAGGGCATCTGCCGTCTCGAGTCTGTGCGGAAGATGGGCCTGTGCGTTCTGGAAGTGATGCCGGGCAGTGTCGTAAGACCCATCCGTCAGAGCCTTCTCCGCCAATCCGAGGTCCTCCAGTCCCTCGATTTCAACTGTGCTTTGACGAATCAAGGCGCTGGTTTCAGGTCGTTCCAATGCCTGGGCTTCTGCCGATTTGTCCTTCTCGTGCACGAAGCTGACCTCGCGGTCCGGATCGTAGGAATACACCCTGAGGTTTTCAGTGTCGGGTTGTACGCCCGTGTTCAGAGCGCTCAGTTCGCTGATATTCTTGTACCTATGGTCGAGAGACTTGTCGGAATCATCGGGTGTGAAAGAGTCCATCACCCCCACCTCGATCTCGATTTCTTCGCTTTCGCGTGTGGGCGTGGCCTCTGCAACGCGCGCGTAGGTGGGTAGATACCTGTAGTGTACTTCCCAAGCTTCCTTCGTGGACTCTGCAACATCGGGTGTATCTTCATCTCCTCGCCCGTTTCGCTCGTGAGATCCGGTCTTCTCGTGAAGACGTCCCAGAAGCGGTATTGATCCCAATGCAGGGAGTTGCCCTTCTCGGGATGCGACCTGCGGCTCATCGGAAGCGAAGGTCTTCATCAGCTCAGGCGCGCTTTCTCTATCAAGGGGGCCATTAACGGCGACAATAGGGATTCCAGCGCGTGTGACTGTCGCCTCCTCGATAGGAGCCGGCTCAGTTTCCCAACCGTCATCGGGCACAGTCGCTTTTGTGAAACCGACAGCATTTACAGATTTGACGTCGGTCTTCTGTTTCTCTCGTGATCGTTCAAAGAAATGGGTGGCTCCAGACTTCAGTTGCAGACGAGGTCCCGAGCCATATTCGGCATTGCTGGGCAGGCCATCACGATCAATGTCTTCTTCGTCTTGTGGAGGAACTGCGGGGGCAGGTTTGCCGTTCGCCGGCACGAGGGAAATGAAGTCGAGTGTCTCATCTCCGAAGACCGGCGCAGGTTCCCCGGAACTTCGGGCCGCGACTTCGTGGGCCTCCTTCTTCGTTTCGGATTGGCTGAGGTGCCAGCCACCCTTATAGCCGTCATCCCAGACGGCACCGACTGCTGGCGCGCGTGCTTTTCTGCCACCGCGGCCGGACGATTCTCCGCCGCCGCCACCACCACGCCGGTCTTCTTCGCCGGATTCGGGTTCTGCGGCCTGTCCGGCGTCGCCATTGGCAGCATAGGTTGTCGTGATGTCGTCTCCGGCTCGCCCGCCCGTTGTCCACCGGATCGAGTCGCGGTTGCCGGTTGCCCACGCGTCCTGCACACGTTCGCGAGCCGCGGCAGTGGCTTTAGCAGGCGGGGTAACGCGATGGGGCTCAGTTGCCGGTCGGGCGGCGTACAGGCCCCTGATTATGAGCGGGCTGCCTGAATCCACTTGCACGGGGGCATCAGGGGCATAGCCATGACTTTTGGCAGCGACTTGAATCTTGTCTACAGCGCGCGGATCAGGTGTGGCTTCGACAACGGGTTGTGACTCACTTGCGCCGCTCCGGCGGCCCTTAAGCGCGAAATACCTGGCCTGACCCGCCTTCAGCTCGGTTTTGCCATCGGGTTCGGGTGCAACACCACCGTTCACGGTAGTGCTCTGCGGCCGCTTCTCGTTCAGTTTGTGGAGAGAAAGTGATTCGCCCGGCTGTATCATGCCCATCTCGCCTTCTTCTTTCGGTGATCCGCCTGATCCGCCTGATCCGACTGATCCGACTGATCTGTCAGGCCGTTTGCCGTAAGCGCTACGATACTGCTCAATATCCTTTTCCTCTGGCGCTGCTCGCACGAAAGCAGGCCGAACTGGAGGATAGGAGTGGGCTTCTTGTGCCAGATCAAACTGATGAAGATTCGACTTTTCGCCTTCGCGTGAGCTGGAGCTGGCCTTCATAGATGCCGGCAGCATTACTGCGACAACTGCGGCTACTATGACCAGCGATATCACAACCACCGCCGCCGTCCGCGCAAGGCGTGGGTGCGCCGCGGTCAGCCAGTAGATCACATTGGTCCGGTTATACTTCATTACGCGCTGCCTGCGTTTTGCCGGAAGCCGCTTCGGCGCATACTGAGTGGCTGCCAGGGCGTCCCGCGCAAGGTCGAGGGTCGACTCAAGCTCCTGCAGGGACGCCCGGCATGTGCCACAACCTGCAAGATGTGCATCAACGGTCTGCCGTGCTGCTGCGTCAAGATCGCCAAGGATGTAGCCGGTCAGCAGTCCGTCTATGTTTTCGCATTTCATTGTTCAGTCTCCAACAGGTGAAGAACCGTTCATTACAGTGTTTCCCAAGATCTTTGCCCTGGCCGCGAGTGTCTTGACCGCGTTATGCAGAATGCAGCCGATATTCCCCTCGGTCCTCCCTGTAACATCACTGATTTCACGATAAGACAGGCCTTCTTCAATTCGGAGGAGCAGAACCTGTCGCTCAAGTGCAGGCAGCTTCTGGATACACTGAAAGACGACCTGTAACCGGTCGGCAGCCCGATCGGGACAGTTGTGCCCGTCGGGGCATTCAGCAGCTTTCTGCTCTGCATGCCTGGCATGCAGAAGACTGAGCCGGGATTCGCGGCGCACCAGGTCAACGGCCTCGTTATGAACTACCCTGTAAAGCCACGCCTTCAGCCGCGGAGTGGGCCGAGTGCCCTTCTTCCAGTTCCTGAACAACTTGACGAACGTGTTCTGAACAACATCTTCGGCGTATGATGCCGAGCCGGCAATACGGGCAGCATAACGAAGGAGTGGTGTTTCGAACTCGGCCACAATCGCCTCCATCTGGGATGCCCGGTCATCCGGGACAATCCTATCGGACTGTTTGTCCGCAGCTTCCATCGCGACCCTCGATTGGCTCTTTCACCAGCTGATACGTCTGTGGCAGTTCAAACCTTCAGGAAAAGTGTCAACGTTCGTTTGTCATGCCTCGTGCGGTAGCCCTGAAAACTGTTCAAGCAACCGCCGATGAACGCCGATATCGGCCTCCTTTTGGGCCACGGGCCTTTTGGACAAGGCCTCGCGGGAAGGGCTCTGGGCCTGAAGGGATATTATTCTGTGGTTTCTTCTGAATGGAACATCGGTGTTCATCGGCGGTTTCATGAGCAGTTCCCTGACGAAGTCCCTGAGCTTGTCGAACGGGCCCATCTGCGTCTCTGCGGGAGGTATTACTTATCCGTGTGAATCCGTGGTCCGGTAGTCCTGTTGTCCCGTAGTCCTGTTGTCCCGTAGTCCAGTGGTCCAGTGGTCCAGTGGTCCAGTGGTCCAGTGGTCCAGTGGTCCCGTGGTCCTATCTCTCTCATTCCAGTGGTGGCGGGCCTTCATCGGTCACTCCGTCATCTTCAATATCCAGCATTCGTGTGCGGCGTCGTATGCGAAACGCGGCAATGATTGATGCAAGGCCGATAAATGCAATAACCAGCAGGCCGAGCATCCGGGCTCGCCTGATCACTCGCAGGTCGTCCTCGGACGCAGGGACGACCGCGCTGTCCGTCACGGGCTCTCCGCTGTGTACGCCGGGCTGGTCGGCGGGCCCGTCTTGGTCGGATTCCAGTGTGGCGCGGTCGAGCAGCATGGTGAGCTCGTCGGGCTCCAGGGCATCCGGCACGGGCGTCGTGATCTGTTCAGAACTCGCCTCCGGTTCCTCGCCTGTGGTTTCGGTTGCCGGATCCGGAGGGATAACCGGTTCCGGTGGCGGCGGAGGACTCGTGTGAGGCGCAACCGGCAGTACGAGTGGCGTGTCAGGATTGGGTATTTCGTCGAGTGTAATCTTCTCCGGTATGACGACGTCAACCGGAATTTCCCGGACTGGCCGATAGCGTAAGAGCACCGTGATCATGGTAACGAACGCCAGGATGAGGATTATCACTGTTCCCGCGGAAATGACGGAGACAAGTTCATGATGTGTTTCGATCCATGCGATCAACGGATGGCGGTAAGCACGCCTGATCCGGGCACGATGCCTGTCGGATAAACGGTCGGGATATGCCCCTTCTGTTTCGCGGATCAGGTCGAAGGCCCGGGCAATTTCGTGGGCTGCGCTTTGACATGCGGGGCACAGGCGCAGATGTTCGCGGACGAAAGCCGATCTGCTTTCGCCAAGTTCCCGTGCCATGTAGTCGGTCAGCAGTTCGCGGATATCATCGCAGTTCATGACTCTCGTGGGTTTGACCCCGTCACGCCCGGCGCCGTTCTGTTTGTTGTCCTGTTGGTCCGTCATAGCCCCGTCCTTTGTGTGCCGGGTTTCGGGCCGGCCGCCGAAACAGGCATATCAGTACTAGCGAATCTGGAGGTTGACACTTTAGCCGGCATTCAATTCTCCCTGGTTAGCTTTCAGTTCCTTGAAGGTGTCCGCCAGTTTCCGCATGGCATGGTGCAGGATATAGCCCACGTTTCCCTGGCTGAGCGCGGTGATGTCGCTTATCTCGCGGTAACTCTTCTGTTCATACACTTTGAGAATTACAAGCTGTTGCTCACGCAGACTGAGAGTATGCAGGGCGCGCACAGCCCAAACGGCCTGGTCACTGATATCGCGATGCGGCTCGGCGCTGAAGTCGGTGACACTCCTCTCCTCTGCATGCCGCGACAGCATTGCGCGGTGCCTGGATTCGTGGCGAAGATAGTCGACTGCAGCGTTGTGAGTTACTCGATAGAGCCAGGCGGAGAGTTGTGGCGAAGGTTCGGAGTCGGCTTTCCATGAACGTAAGAGCTTGATGAATGCCATCTGGACCACATCCTGAGCGGCATTGGTATTATTGAGAAGGCGAGTGGCGTACCGGAGAAGGGCCCCTTCATAGTTTGCCACGATCGCGTCGAAGCGGGCGAAGAGTTCCGCGTTCTGGTCCGGGCTGATGTTGCCTTTATGCATGCGTGTTGGTTCCCGGGATTACTTGTAGCACAGGCCAGGGAATATGGGATTGGTTTTGGTGTGAGGAATGAATAACATTGGGTGTGTATGGAAGTGCGGAAGGTGTCAGGGAGGGAAGCCCGCTTCAGTGTCTCGCCCTGCAGGTCTCGAATCGTCCTCGTCCTCAGTGAGCGGAGCGAACGGTGCTCGTCCTCGAGTTTTCACTGGTCTCGCTTCTCGACACCTGAATTCAACTGCCGAGGACCAGCCTTCGCCCCCGACTCTCTTCGAGGTCGGGGCTACGGCTTGGCAGGCGAGGACGATTGAAAC
>SPBP01000003.1 GCA_004525935.1 Lentisphaerales bacterium
ATCATGCAGGCGGGTAATCCTCGACCATGAACCACACCGCGCTCCATAGGCCCGAATCAAGCCATTCAGTTGCCCTGTGGAATCTTCAAGTCCATGCCCGGCTTGAGCTTACGACTGCTCATCCCGTTGATGGACATAAGTCGGTCGGCTGAGACCCCGAACTTGCTGGCGACTTCCTCAATATCCTCGCCGATTTCAACCGTATGGAGAATGAAGAGCTCGTCATCCTGATCACTGAACGTTGATCCGTCATCTACCACATCGTCATCGAACGTATCCTCAAGGCCAAAGTCAGGCTTCTTCTGCATCTCCCCGACACCGACTGGCGCCGGAAGACCACCGGAACTCTCTGAGCCATTCGGCACAGTGAGTTTCTGACCAACTCTTATAAGGTCGCGGCTCAGCCCGTTCATCGCCATAAGCTCTTTGGTCGTCGTTCTGTATTTCGCCGCAATCTTGGACAGACAGTCGCCCGATTGAACCACGTATTTTCCGGACTCCTGAGCAGACGTAATAGTCGGCGCAGGTGCAGGAGCACGAGGAGCGGACCGATCCGGCGCACGCACTTGCGCATGTGCCGGCAGATTCAATGTCTGACCAATGAAGACCACATTCTTATCCCTCAACGAGTTCAGCTCCAGGATTTCTTTCACCTTGATCCCATGCCTGCTCGCAATCCTGGAGAGGCAGTCACCCCTCTTGACCGTGTACGTCTTCAGGTCGGACGCGACAATCATTCTGTCAACCGGCCGAACGGCAGACGGCCTGAAGACCGGTGGAGTTAACTGCGGCTCAGCCGGCGGCATTGAGCCCGTGCCAATTCGTTCAGCAGCAACGGGAGCAACCGTTCTGCCGCAGCCCTGCATCGCAACCGATCCGACTATTACAAAGTGAAGCACCACGATTATCCCGACTACTCCTGTTGTCCGTATTTTCACTGCTGATTACTCCGTAACGAATTTACGATGTTTCGAAAACTGACTCCGCGATCCTCAAAGTTTCTAAACTGGTCGAAGCTCGCACAACCCGGTGAGAGCAGCACCGTTTCACCTTGCCCACCCTCGCGCCAGGCGCTTTCAGTTGCGTTGCGCAGGTCGACGCATATTTTGCAGGGCACCGACCCATCCCACTGCCGCTTCAACGCCTCCGCATCACGCCCAATAAGATAGACCTTAAGAGCCTTCGTTGCCAGCACTTCTTTTGCCGACGTGGCATCCTTCTCCTTCAGCATGCCGCCAGCTATCAGTCGCACCTGACCCGACGCCGTCCTCACGGCGGCACAAAGCGCGGCGATATTGGTCGCCTTTGAATCGTCGATGAACCTGACTCCTCCAACCATGCCGATGTCCGACATCCTATGTTCGAGCGGCTCAAAAGATGACGCAGCGGATGCAATCGTCGCGGGCTGCACGCCCGCCGCGCATAGAGCGCCGATTGCTGCTGCCGCATTGACTCCGAGCACTGCGTTGTCGAAAACTGTGTTCCTGAGTGATACCTTGCCGCCTTCGCCGTCCCACGAGACTTCACCGTCGTTGAACACATAATCCGCTCCTTTGCCACGTCCAAATGTCAGCCACTCAATGCCCTGCGAACCGGCCATACCCCGCAATTCCGCCGGGTCCGCCGGTAGTAGACCTATATTGCCCCTATCCATAGCCCCGAAAAGACGCATCTTTATCCGTGTGTAGTCCGCCATGCCACCGTGTCGGTCCAGGTGGTTAGGCAGTATGTTCAACAGCACACCGATGTCGGGTCGGAAATCAACCACCGTTTCAAGTTGAAATGAACTCACTTCAATCACAAGCCACTGCGGATCACGATCCTCAAGACAGATCCTGGAAATTGCCGGGCCGCAGTTTCCACACATGACTGCGTCGTCTCCGGCCGCGCGCAACGCATCCCGACAGAACTTTACGACGGTGCTCTTGCCGTTCGAACCCGTCACCGCGAGCGTTCTCGACCGGCATCGGCTCCAACCAAGTTCCAATTCCGAAATCACCTTTCCGGTCCTGCCGCGCGCTTTCTTCAGCCATGCATTGTCCGAGCGAATACCCGGGCTAACAACACACAGATCGAACTCGCCGTCAGGCAGATCGGTGGCTCCCGTCATCACTCGTGCACCCATCGACGCAAGGCGTGATGCCCGTTCACTCAGTGCCGGCTCGGATCCACCATCAATGATGGTGACATTTCTGTTCTCCCTGAGAAGAAGCTCCGCCGCGGCGGAGCCACTTTCTCCGCAGCCGAGAACCAATGCACTATCGCAACTCATGAGCTACCTAATCTTCAGCGTCAGCACACCCAGGAGTGCACAAATCATGGAGAGAATCCAGAACCGCACGGTGACCTGGGTCTCGCTCCACTTCTGCAGCTCGAAATGATGATGAATAGGTGCCATTGCAAAA
This sequence comes from Lentisphaerales bacterium, assembly GCA_004525935.1. GTDB lineage: Bacteria > Verrucomicrobiota > Kiritimatiellia > SPBP01 > SPBP01 > SPBP01. Next base: position 2,406 of record SPBP01000003.1, read on the forward strand.
AGGCGTTTCCCGGTAGTTTTGAAGCTGATCACCTGCAGTATCACGCTCAATGCCTCAATCACGAACACGCCACCAACTATTACAAGAACCAACTCCTGCTTCACGAGTATGGCCACCATGGCAATGGCCCCCCCCAGGGACAGGCTACCCGTATCGCCCATGAACACCTTCGCTGGATGGCAGTTGTACCACAGGAAGCCGAAGCAAGCCCCAAGGAGGCAACCGCAGAACACTGCTAACTCACCGCTGCCCGCCACGTATGGAACAATCAGGTATCCGGCGAAAACGCTGTGTCCTGCTACGTAAGCCATCACCAGGTAGGACATTGCAACCGAACTGCTGCATCCTATCGCCAGGCCGTCAAGGCCATCTGTCAGATTGACCGCATTGCTGGCTCCGATCATCACCAGGGACAGGAACACGAAGGCAGCTGGAATAGACATGCGTGCTATCAGCGGATCCTTCATAAACGGAACCATCAGCATCCTCACGTTCTCTGCCCCGCCCTCGATATGCAACAGAGCCTCCATCACGATCACACACCATATGAGCTGTAAGATGATCTTGTTCCGCGCTCGCAAACCGCGAGTGCCGCGTTGCCTGACTTTCATCCGGTCGTCGATGAATCCTATGCCGCCCATGTAGCACATCGTTGCAATTGTCAGGAGCACGTACTGATTTGTTGGAATCGCCCATAGGAACGTCGATACAACTACGCACAGGATAATGAGCAGCCCGCCCATTGTCGGCGTGCCTTCCTTGTAACCATGCAGGTTGCCGAGTGACGGCGCCTCGTCCTTTCGGACGTGCTGCCTGTAATTCATGCCGCTCAGCTTCCGTATAGCCCACGGTCCCAGGCACACCGTAAGAAGAAATGCAGTACCCGCGCCACAGAATGCCCTGACGGTTATGTACTGAAACACTCGCAGAGGCGACAACACGTCATACACATTCTTCCAGTGCTCACTCCATATTTCATACAGATAGTAGAACATAACGATCCCGTACCTCCTCAAGCCGCATGGCGCGCGACCCCTTCAATAAGGCAGCGTCGCCGGCCTCAAGTAGACCGGCTAACGTCTCGACCGTAGCTTCATTATCCGCGCACCTTATCACCTGTCCCGGATTGAAGCCGGCCTCCACCATGCCGTCGGCAATCAGCTTGCCCAGCTCGCCAACAGTTATTACCCCGGCCCATGGCCCACTTCCGGCATATCGGCCGATTTCGATGTGCTCCCGTTCCTCGCTCGATCCCAACTCCAGCATGCCTGCGAATACAAGCCACTTGCGACCGCCTGTTTTCATCTCCCCAAAACTGTCAATTGCCGCGCGCATGCTCAGGGGGTTGGCATTGTAAGCGTCATTAATAATCGTGACTCCACGAACATTCTCTACGATCCATCTGTTCGGCAGTGACCTGTAGGATTCGAGAGCTGCACCGATATCCTTCCATCCAATACCCCAACCACGTGCAACTGCCGTGCTCAGCAGAGCGTTACGAATGTTGTGCTCCCCCGGAATACTCATCTTCACCGCAACCCGCTCGCCGCTGGATCTTTCCGTGATCGCTATTTGTCCTTCACGCGTGCCGTCGGGCACGGCAACATAGTCCGCATCCTTGCCTATGGCGACGGTTATAAGACGACAACTCACCGCACGACACAGCACATCGAAGTAATCGCCGTCCGCATCAAGAACGGCGGTGCCGTCGGCGGGCAGCGCTCTGAGCACCTCAGACTTCTCCTCGGCAATGGCGCTGATCGATTCAAAACACTCGACATGTGCCGGACCGACATTCGTGATGATGCCCCAACGCGGGCGGATCATTTCGCAGAGTGGACGAAGTTCGCCCGGATGATTCATTCCTACCTCGAAGACCCCTCCCCAATCACCCGGCTCTACGGCAAGCAGGCTCAGCGGAACGCCCACATGGTTATTCAGGTTCCCCTTCGAGCGAGCCACCGGGCCTCCGTACTTCAACATGGCGGCCGTCATTTCCTTAACCGTTGTCTTCCCAGCGCTCCCCGACACGGCCACCGTTTCAACGCTAAGGCCGGCCCTATAGCAACCTGCCATCCGCTGCAACGCGATCAATGTATCGTCCACCAGCAGCAGACAACCACCGGCCCGGGCCGCAGTGTAACCCGATTCCGCTTCGACGATCGCAGCAGCGGCGCCACACTTCAGTGCCTCGTCTACGAAACTGTGGCCGTCATGATTCGGCCCGCGCAACGCTACGAACACGTTCTCCGGCTCCAACGTGCGAGTATCGCTTGATACCCCCGCAACCCGCCTTGGAGCCGTAGGACTCCACTTGCCATGCGCCCATTCAGCCAGGTCCGTTGCCTGAAATTCCGGCATTACTTCTCCTCACCCACCATGTTCTTGACCACCTGTCTGTCATCGAAGGGAACTGTCGTGTTCGCAAGCTCCTGGAATGTCTCGTGCCCTTTGCCGGCGATCAGCACCACGTCGCCCTTCTTCGCCAGACTCAATGCTTGCCGAATCGCTGCCGCGCGGTCTTCGATGACCTCGAAGTTCCCATTTGTGCCGAATCCTTCGCGTATCTGTTCGATGATCTCAATCGGATTCTCGCGCCGCGGATTGTCCGACGTTAGTATCGTGTGGTCGGCCATTTGCGCAGCCACTTCCCCCATTACTGGACGCTTTGTCTTGTCCCTGTTTCCCCCGCATCCGAACACAGCTATGATGCGCGCTGGCCCCGTTTCGCGAATCGCGGTCAGTACACTTCTTAATGCATCATCGGTATGAGCATAATCCACGTAAACTCGAAATCCTTTGCCCGTTGACACCTCCTCCAGACGGCCGGGAACCCGGCAACCTGTTGACAGGGCCTCGCCAATGACCGATGGTTCCACACCCAGAGCGCCACACGCGGCTGCCGCCGCAAGTGCGTTGCTGACGTTGAACCGACCCATCATAGCGCATTTCACATGGGCTCGTCCCCACGGACTGATCATCTCGAACTCGCTCCCTCGTCTGCTGAGATGGACGTCTCTCGCACATACACTGGAGCCACCGTCGATTCCGAACGTCACGCACGTTCCCTTCCCGCGAATTCGCTCAACCAACTTCCGTCCCCACGGATCGTCTGTATTGCACACGGAGGTCACGGACTTCGACCCACTTTCCGGCATCTCAAAAAATGCCGCCTTCGAATTGAAATAGTCGTCCATGCCGACATGATAGTCCAGGTGGTCGCGCGACAGGTTCGTGAACACTCGCACATCGAAATCTGTGCCACACACACGTTTCTGATCAATGCCATGCGACGACACTTCAATCACGGCAGCAGTGCAGCCGACCTGTAACATTTCCGACATCATCCGTTGAATACCGATCGCATCCGGCGTTGTACTTGATGCTGGAATCGTGCGTGCGCCTATTTCGTAACGCACCGTGCTGATGAGACCCGTTGTTCTTCCGGCCATTTCAAGAATGTGGCGAGTCAGGAACGCAACAGTAGTCTTTCCGTTGGTGCCGGTAATACCGACCACTTCAAGTCGCCTCGATGGTCGGCCGTAGAAACTGGCTGCCAGCTCGCCAAGTGCAGCGCGTGCATCATCAACATGTATCTGTGGCAGATGCTGATGTCCACCGATGGGCCCATCGGAAAGCACAGCCGCCGCACCACGCGTCACGGCATCGTTGACAAACTCCTTGCCGTCCAGGCTGGTTCCGCGAAAGGCAATAAATAGATGGCCGGGTTTAACCTGACGCGAATCGCAGGAGACACCCGAAATGTTGATTGCAGCGGTTTCGTGCGTGCACTTCGGCGAAGCAAGTCCCGAAAGCATTTCAGCGAGTTTCATGGTGCCCTTTTCTCCCCCCCCATACATTCGACTTCCAGCTGTCCGACGGAGCTGCGGAAATGAATCAGTGCGTGCTGGCAATCTCCGTTCCGTCGTGAATACGAGGCACCGGAATATCGAAATAGCTCAACGCCTCAGACGCGATCGTGGAGAATGCTGGGGCTGCAACAACACCGCCTGTGTGCAAAGGTTGAGGCTCGTCTACCACGACTATGATCCCAAGTTCCGGGGCGTCGGCCGGAACAAAACCCACGAAGGAGGCAACGTAAGCGCTTGATGAGTATCCTCCGTCAATTGGCTTCTGCGCGGTGCCGGTCTTGCCTGCCACAGAGTAGTTCCGTACCCTGGCGCGCGTCCCCGTTCCACCGGCTTCCGTAACCCTCGAGAGCAACTGCCTCATGATCGATGCGGTTTGCGAGCTGATTGCCCTTCCCACTTCTTTCGGACGTCCCTCGTGCAAAACCACCCCGTCGCTGCTGACGACCCGGCTGACAATGTAAGGACGCATGACTACTCCATCATTTGCAATCGCGCACAGAGCGTTCAACATCTGGAGAGCAGTAACGGAAACACCCTGGCCTATGCCTATCCGTGAACACGATATCCTTGACCATCTCCGAACAGGATGGAGAATGCCCTGTTCTTCACCCGGCAGATCGATGCCCGTCTTCGAACCGATGCCGAACCGAGTCAGGTATTCCGAGAGTTTCTGAGCGCCAAGCGAGACCGTTAGTTTCGCGGTCCCGATGTTGCTCGACTTCTTCACGATGTCGGCAACCGTCAACCTCCCGTAGGGATGATAGTCCCTGAGCACTTTGCCTTGGTGAAGCCACGCTCCGTCTTCACAATTGAGAATCGTATCCCTCTCGGCAATTCGCTCGTTTAACGCTGCCGCAATGCTCAGTGCTTTCATTGTTGATCCGGGTTCGTAAACAAAACCGATCGCGCGGTTCAACAGTTCTTCCTGACTCGCGGCTCCGAAATCGTTCAGGTCGTATGACGGCCGGCTCGCCATAGCAACGATTTCCCCGGTACGGACACGTTCGACGATCACCCACGCCCCTTTTGCCCCGTGCCGTTCCATGACCTCATCCAGCGCCCTCTCGGCCATGTACTGAACGTTCTGATCCAAGGTAAGACAGATGTCTGCGCCTGTCTTCGCCGGGATATCCTGCACCCTTCGGTCGTAGAGCTCGCGCCGCCGCCCATCCACAACGCTTTCAACCAGACCCGGACAGCCTCGAAGAAATCCGTTCATTCCCTGTTCGACGCCACTTCCCCCAACACCTTCACCGTTCAGGAATCCAATGACATGACACATAAAGGAATTGTGCGGATAATAACGCTTCGTCGCGTCACGAAGTGAGATCCCTCTTAACCCCAGGTCCCTGATTGCCTCGCTTTGTTCGTCCTGCATGTTGCGACAGACCCGCGCATATCTCCTGCCCGGGCGATCCAGTGCACCCATCACCTCGGCTTCATCGAGACCTGCGACCTCCGCAATCTGTTCCGTAGCCAGTTCCAGTTCATTATTGGCGAGCAGGATTGAAGGATCCGCTATGACATCTTTGACTTCCAGGTCCAGGGCCAGAATGTTGGCATCGCGACTTCCGTCGTAGATCCGTCCTCGCCTTTCGCGAAGCAGTCTTTCTACACGGCGAATGCGAGCAACATGATCGCGGTCCGTCGCTGAGATGCCGAGATGGAGAGAAAGAAGTCGATATGCAAGACCGCCCATCACCAACAGCACAAATATAGACACAAAGACAATTCGACTTGTACTGCGTCGTTCAATCATGGGGCTACCTTCTCATCTGAGCATACTGCGGTCGGTTCTCTCTGAGCCCTTCCTCAAGCGCGTCCTTCACATCTGCGCGGCTCAGGCGGACAATCTGGTCGCTGCGCGGCCAGTCCATCTGGAGATTCCAGCGCCGTAGCGCTTCGTCAAGACCCCGTGGCGATTTCATCCTCGCCCAGCACGATTCCTCGTACAGACACTTTCTGCGCAACTCCCGGGTCTGGGTCTCCAGCGTTTTCAAGTTGGCGCCAAGTTCATCGCACTTCCCGTCTATCCTGAGGTAGGCCAAGGACAATATGGCCGCACCGACCATCACTGCTGTGAACGGCAGAGGAACAATGTATCCTTCCTTCTTCGATTTCTTTCGATTCTTTGGCACGAGATGTCCTCCTTCGTGGTTAGATTCTTGCAACCGCCCTCAATTTCGCACTGCGCGCCCGTGGGTTCTCGCGGATTCCCAACTCGTCCGCGACTATCGGTTTGCGATTAAGCAGCCTCACCCCGGGCTCCTTCCTCCTCAAAACCGACCCCCCTTCCTGCAACGACTCTTCAACTCCCGCGTGCTCTCTGAATAATTGCTTCACGATCCTGTCTTCAAGGCTGTGGAACGAGATGACTCCCAACCTTCCGCCCTGCTTCAGGATCCGCAACGCTCCTTCCAGCCCTCGCCTAAGAGAATCGAGTTCCCGGTTAACCGCTATTCTGAGTGCCTGAAAAGTCTTTGTAGCAGGGTGAATCTTGCCGCGCCTGCCACCCTTCGCCTTCGCGATGATCTCCGCCAGTTGCACTGTCGATTTGATCGTTCCATCCGATCTGGCCCTCACAATCGCCCTTGCTATCCGGCCCGAGGCCCGTTCCTCGCCAAACTCCCGGATAACCCGCCTCAATTCGTCGACATCCAGCCCGTTCACCAGGTCCGATGCCGTCAGATCACCGTCGACGTTCATCCTCATGTCCAGAGGTCCCTCGCGTGAAAAGCTAAATCCCCTGTGTGCATCTGTCAGTTGCTCCGACGAGACGCCCAGATCCAGCAGGACTCCGTCCACTTCAGTCACTGAATGTCGTTCGGCAATCTCCGCGATTTCCGAAAAGTCTTCCGTTTCGAATTCGCACTGTTTGCCAAACTTCTTCAGTCGCCGCCTCGTTCTCTCGATTGCCTCTTTGTCGCGGTCAATCCCAAGCAGCACACCAGTGGAGCCAATACATTCCAGAATCAATTCAGCATGCCCGCCGGATCCGATCGTTCCATCAACGAATACCCCACCGGCCTCCGGGCGCAGCAGTTCCAGCACCTCATCGGCCAATACCGACTTGTGAATGATTTCGTTGCTCATCCCCCGCCCGCCGGTCACCCGTCGTTTCTGCTTAGAACCCTACGTGGCGCACCGCGTCTTCAATGTTTGCCTGTTCCAGCACGCCGGACTTCTTCAACACTGCCGGCGCCCACAATTCGAAGAACCAGAAATTACCCAGCAGGACGACCGACTCCTTAATCCCGACCGCGTCGAGCATATCGTCCTTGATCCGTATCCGCCCCTGCGAGTCCCACGAGAGAAGATCGGAGCGCGATGCAAGCACTCGAGAAAACTCACGCGCTTTTCTGTCTGCAATAGAGTGGTGACCGATGCTACCGAGTCGCCGAGTCATTTCACGGACGGGCAGTACGGAGAGACATTTCTCGTCGACTGCCGGCAGAACGTAAAGGCTTCCCCGCCCTATGACCTGGGCACGCCAATCGGACGGAATTGTCAGTCTTCTTTTGGGATCGAGCGAATGCTCGAACGATCCAACAAAAACCGATTCCGTCAGCTGCTCCTGACCACCACTGTCCACTTTATCCACCACATTGCACCTTGGTTTGACACTTTACACCATTTTGACCCACCGTCAACAAAAAGTTCAATCTTTCTAGGGATTTCTAAAGGAGTCCGGACTGGGCGTTCAGCCCCGAAAACGGCCCGAATCAGCAGCAGAACCTGACCCCAACGACGACTCGACTTGCCCACTGTCAACCACGCTTCCCCACCTCATACGTGCGTGCTTATGTGAGTGTGTGGGTATGTAGGAGAAACCGCCATGGACAAGACCCTATAGTCGGCCATTTGCGCATGCCCCGGGGTCAGTAGGAATGATCAGGCTGTGGCTGCTCACGCCTGCATGACATGTGCTCGCTGAATGCGAGTGAAGAGAAGAAGAAGCTCGATACTCTCAGACTCAAGCCTGAGGATCCTGGACAGCGCGTCGCGATAGGCTTTCATCTGCGGAGCATAGCGTCCGCTTCTACTCTTCATCGCGGACAAATCATTCGAATCGACCAAGCTGCTTTTGTAGTCGATGATCCGTGCCTTCACCGCGCGGCCATGCTCATCCTTGAAGATGATTACACGGTCGAATGTTCCAGCCATGAGACGACCGTTGACGAACGTCTCGAATCCCTTCTCGCGCCACAGTTCCACATTGTCTCCCGGCCTTGAAAGACAACCGCGTATTTCTTCGGCTTCCATGCACAATTTGAACTGCTTACAGACGTCTTCCTTCACTCTTCCTGTAACCGAAGTAGTCTTCTGCCACTCATCTATTATTGCAGTTACGTCAGTCTCGCCAATCCATTCAACCTTCTGAAACAGTTCATGTATGGCTATGCCGAACTCTCGAATATCCGCCGACTCAGGATTGAACAGCCCGGCTGCATCAACAACTATTTCTTCTTCACCCGAAGGCTCTATACGCTCCGCCCGACGGGTTGATGATTGCTTCCTGCAAAAGTCATGGGGTAACGTTGCCGTCGGTTCTGCTGTTCGCTGTTCGTCTGCTATCCTGCGCATCTCGAACCACCCTCTGTCGCCGTGCTCATAAAGAATCCCGCACTGTTCTCCGGCGATCTCACCGTCTGGCCCACTCTCGGGGTTTGTGCAGCCCAGCAACCGTTCTTTCAGAAATGCTGCCGCGGTAAATGCTTTCGAACTCTTGCCGGGATAACTGGTAACCATGTAAAGTGCCTGCTTCGCGCGGGTCATTCCCACGTAGAGCCCGCAGAGATCCTCAAAGAACGCCGCATTGGCAGTGTCCTCAAGTTGTGTGCGCAGCACCTCATCCTGCGCCGCAACTGCTTTCCTGGGCATCCGCAACGTCCAGACGGGCAGGTTCTCGCTATTGCGACCCAGCATGATGCCGGATTTTCCGGAACCCCATTGCATAAGCTGGGGCAGAATCACTGCGTCAAACCCCAATCCCTTAGACTGATGAACAGTCATCACGCGTACCGCGTTGCTCCCTGCCGTCTCATGAATCATGTACTCATCTATGAATCGTACGAATTCACTGCACTCAACACTCCCTGAGGCTTCGAAATCCTCGGCCGCATCAAGCAAGTCTGCGAGCCGCTTTTGCCCATAGGGATTCAACCCGACTTCGCTATTGAGCCGCTTCCCCCACTCCTTCAGGAAAAGGCGGAAGCCATCACGATGTATGGATTCCAGCATCGCCAGGCATGCAGTTTGCCTGTCCGCAACGTGTTTGCTCAGCGGGCTCATCTGCAGGCAGCGCCATGACCGCTCGTCCCCGGGATGCCCGGCGAACTTGACTAACGCAAGAAGCAGCGAGACGACCATATCGTCGTTGATAGCGGCCACTCCTTCATGCACCACCGGCAGTGTCGGACATTCACGCCTTAGATAATCCGCCACGGCCCGACCTTCATTGTTCGTTCTCACAAGCACGGCAACTTCGATGCCACGCCGCACCGGATCGATCTCCTGAAGGACCCTCGCCGTCAACCGACGTATGTCGTCGGGGCCGGGCTTCTCGCCGCCTTCTCCGAGTGCCGGCTCGACCAACGCGACAAATCCAGGCTGATCCGCTATCTTCTCATGACTCTTGTGTTCCTGCCAGATGGCGTTCCATTTGTCCGCTGCTCCGGGTGGAGAGCCACCCTTCTTATCAAGTCCGCCGAAGACTTTGTTGACGACATCCAGCACCGTCCTGCACGAACGATAGGATGTATCCAGCCGCGAGACTCCGATTGCGTTCCCGTACCGTGCGAGGATCTGGCCGAAGAGATCGGAATTCCCGCCTCGCCATGCGTGTATGGCCTGCTTCACGTCGCCAACGTAGAAGAAACTGCGGCGTCCTGAATTATCCTGCACCAGTTCGTGGATCAGGTTCCGAATTGATGCCCATTGCAGGTCACTGGTGTCCTGGAACTCATCGATAAGCCAGTGGTCGAGCCGCGCATCCAACCTGTAGTCTATGTAGAGCCTGCCTTCGGTTTCACGTTTCCGGCTCAGAACCAGCCCACCACTATATGCATTGCCTTCAGTCAACAGGTACTGCGCATCGTCGAACGTCAGCTTCCCCGTCCTTCGCATGGTCTCATCGTAGAACTTCTCGTATTGCGCAAGCACCCGGTATATGCCTCGTGTCTGTCTCAATCCCCGGTTCAGCTCAACACTGATCAGATTCCGCAGTATCCTTTCGAGCAGACCGCTTTCCCTGGCGTTGAATTCAAATTGCGACGATCCGTACTTTACCTTCAACGCACGTTTGCCGAGGCCGGGATCCTGGACGAGATTGGAGAACACGACACTCCTGTCCAGTGCCGGATCCCACCGCGACGATTCCGTGTAGTCGGCGGCAGTCTGTATTACCATCCTCAAAGCCGTTTCGAATCTTCCGGAGAACCGGCCGCTCACAATGAGCTCATCCAGTTCTGCTACGGCAGCATCAACGTCCTTAACCTCGTGCATCCACCCGGTGCCATCCGGCCAGATTGTTTCAGGATTCCCCCATTGTGTCTCGTCCGGCAACAACTGATACCAGCGCCTGTTGCTCACAATGAATTCACTGAGAATTCTGCCGAACGTCTTCTCTTCGCTACCGTACGTCGCGAGTTCAAATGCCTCCATAAACTCTTCCGCCGCCTTCCTGTCGACGCAGTGCGGATCGAATATGCGACTGAGAACGGACTGCATCAACTCAGCGGCCGACGGACCGCCGGTATCGAGCACCTGGAAGTCGGGGGGTACTCCCAGCTCGTTCGGAAATGCCCGGACAACTCCGACGATAAAACTATCCAGGGTCCCGATGTGAAGTCGCTGCAGATTATCCGTAAACATGCGGAGCAATCCGAGGAACCCGTCCTTCGTGAAACGCGGGGTGTTGATTTCTGACGCGGTATGCTTCGCCCGACCATCGTCGGTCGAGGCTTCCACCAGGTACTTGATAATAGATTCGAATATCTCTCCGGCTGCTTTCCTTGAAAACGTGAGCGCACAAATCCTGTCGGGGTCAACGTCATTGGCCATCAACCGTATATACCGGTGCGCAAGCTGATACGTCTTGCCGGTCCCGGCCGATGCCGAAATGGCCTGATGCTGAATGACCCGTCTTGTCACTTCCTTTTCCCTTTCATGAACCGCTCGAAACCGTCCATGCGCACATGGCCCGCTATATCGTCATGAAACAAGTCCTCGAACTCGTCATGGGTGACTCTTTCGGCAGGCGGCCAGAACATTCGATTCTTGACTGCGCCCACAACACGTTGCGCGCAAGAGACGGCGTCCTCGCAAATCTCCTGCGAGAAATCCTCCCATATGCCGGGACCCGTGTCTTCAATTGCCTTGGGCAGGTTGAAATATGCCGGTTCGATCCTGACATCCGAGCAGTCGGTTTCTGCCCTGAACATGAATACGTAGAGCGGCAACTGCAGGTCCTGCCACGCACGCTCTGCGCCATCTATTGTCGTCCGGGCTATTTCAGGACATCTCGAAGCAGTCTTCCGCAAATGCGCTTCGGCAGGAGAAGACTTCGTGTCAGAAGTCTTGTAGTCGATTATCCGGATTACACCGGTCTTCCTGTGCCTGTCCACACGATCAATCGTCCCCGAAAGGACCATACCATCGAGAGATACTGAATACTTCTTCTCGCTGTGCAGTGTTTCCCAACCTTCTTTGAGCAAGCCAACATGTGCAACTGCCGCTTTCTGCAGCCTCTTCCTCGCCGACCTCAGTGAGACCACCGCGGGTAGCGGCATTCTCTCGCCGTATCTTTCCCGACACCATGTCATCGCCCGTTCAGCGAGAAACTCTGCAAGGACGTCTTCATCCTCGCAGGCGGTCATATTCACATCCCTGTGCATGGCCTGCAGTGCCCAGTGCACCATGTTTCCAAAATCCAGGGCGTCCGGGCCATCCTTCTCGACGTCCTGCCTCTCCATGCCGAGCACATGCTTCAGGTAGAACCGAAACGGGCATTGCAGGTAGTCCCTGAACGACGTTACTCGCATCCTCTTCATGTCGATCTTGTCCGGGTCCATGTCGGATGGCGGTTCAGGACTCAGCTTCACACTGATCTTCCAGTACGGCTTATCGCGTTTCTCCTGCAATTCGCCGAACAACCTTGCCGCGCGTCCCGGCAACTCGGTATCAGAACATCGGAAGAGGAGTCTGGACGGCTTCAGAGGGTCTCCGTCGGCGCCGGACTTGCCGGCAATGAAGACTGTCTTGCCTCCGGATCTGCGGCATTCGATCATCTGCCGCATGATAAGTGCGTCGCGCGCAAAGCGTTCCGCGTCGCTGAGCAGGCCGAGCTTGCTTCTGAGCGAATCCGGCAGGAACACGTCACCCAGCCGGCTGTCCGGCACACAGCCCTCGTTCATGCCGGTCACCACAAGAACAGGGGCATCGTTCCAGGGAAGCTCGAGCCAGCCTTCAAGATCCATCGGTGTGCCGCGTCGCTTTATGTTGTATGTCTGGCCCGCGAGCTGCCGCAGGAACAGCAGTCGCGCAAGTTCCGGATCATCTTCCGTCAGCCCGGTGCGCTGTTCGAAGTACCGCAGCGCGTAGTCCATGGCGCCTGCAACCTGCTGGAACTCCTCGTCCTCCGCACGATCCGGCCTCACCTTCCTGCCGGCGTAGACCACACTCAGCAACCTGCGCAAGCCGGAAGCCAGCCCAAGCTTCAACAGCATATCAAGCTGGGCGACGACGACTTCCACAGCCGTCCGCAACGCAACCCAGTTATCACAATTGCTCAGGCGACCGCCAACATCATCCAATCGTGACGGCAGATGCGTTGTTCTGAACTCGTCAAATTCGGACAACACGTCGTGTGGAACAAGGCTGTGCGCGGCATAAAGAAAGGAAAGGTAATCCGGATGCCGCAACAACCTGCCAAGCTCTGCGAAGCTTCCGCTCGACGCGAGTACGCAAAGAGTTTCAATCAGCCTGTACAGTGGATGACTGGAAATACGACGCTCGGCCGGATCAAACGTCAACAGGCCCTGCTCCGAGAGATGCTCAGCGAGATGCTGAATAATAGACCTGTCCGCCACCCCAATGGCAAAATCACCAGGGCCGTACTCCTGTGATCCGGAAACGATTTCTTCTACGACTCGTCCGCCCTGTGCTTCGGGAGTTGCAGCCAGGCAGATGTTCCGACTGGAATCGGGGACGGGTATTTCAACATGTGCCCACGTGTCCGGATCCGGTCTTCCCCACTCGTCAAAATGTGAGCTGATCTCCTCGGGGGCATGAACGAGAATCGCTATGTCAAACTCGTTTCTGATCTTATGCAGTGTGGCGACCATAAGCCTCGCCGGCGCAGGAACTGAAGCCACAACTATGCTTCTGATCCCTTCGGGAATCGCAGGCTCCGCAGCATACTGGATCTTCCGGAGACAGGGATCTGCCAGACCCAGTCCCTCAAGTCGATCGAGATACATCTGCTCAAGCGCCGCGAGTTCTGCCCAGCGTTCCGGTTCCTCAATCACGTCTCCGGCAACGTCGGCGACATCGGAAATTCGGTAGGCGCCATCGGCAAGAATGCTGCGCAATCCCTGCATCATCTCGCCTGTTACGGCCTCCCAGGCAGGATCACGCTGTCTTCCTCGCCGACCCAACAGTGAACCAAACTCGCCCGGCTTCACTGAACGAAACACATCGGACCACACGGAGGCGACCGTGACTGGATTCGCTTCGTCGGCATCACCATTCCGCGACCCGAAGAAGAACGCCGGCGTGACCGTTCGTGCAGACAGCAGCGCTGCGCCATTGTCATCGCAACGCAGTGCTAACGCCTCCCGAAGCCGTCTGCCAGCCTGCCGCGTCGGAACAACGATAATGGTGGATTCGAGATCGACCACGCCTTCGATCCTGGCGGGCAACAGGTAATCGCAGACAACCTTGGTCAGCGGTTCGGACCAGCCCAGGAAATAGCGAGTAGAAGCCATGACAGTATTCGAATCCTATCAGACTGTCGGACTTTGGCGAAACGCCAAAGTTCTCCATTCGGCTAGGAAGATTCGCTACGCGAAACAAGGTGTAGTTTGTGCGTGGTGATGGTCGAGTGTGTGCATGAGCACACGACTTGTGAATGTAGACTGACGGACCCCGACCTGTCACGCCGTAGTCCAAAGGGCGGAGGCGGAAACTCTTCCGGGTCCTGAAGAAAGGAAAGATGCCTGAAACAATAATGCAACCGCCGACAAACGCCGATGGAAGTAGTTTTGATGGCCCGGGGAGAGCCTATCTGAACATAAGAATACCCAGACCCACCGCGAACAATCATATACAAGCACTTAGTGCCTCATCCCGCCGTTACGGCGATGAAAAACAAGAAGATTCGTGATGTCGGCAGGATGAGGCAGTGAAAGTGACAGGTCTCAGGTGCAGGTAGAAAGGAACTCTTCTTCATATGTACCTTCACCTTCGACTTGTGACTTTCGACCGGCGGCCGGATTCTTTGGTTGTGGCCTCCGGCCGCCTTGTTCTTTGACCCCCTGGTGGACTTGTCCGCCTCCGGCAGAGAGATCGGCGTTTATCGGCGGTTGCTTGTTCTGTTGTCTTGTGGTCCTAACCAGTCGATAGGCAATGCCGCTCAAGTGCCGAACAGATTGCCTCGACATTCTCCAGAGGCACATCTTCGGCCACTTCAGCCTTCAGCCAGAGCCCACCCTCCGGGGAACCCAGAATCCGCACTGCATCGCGCACATGTGTCTCGATGTCCTGCGGTTTCCAAAACGGAAACTTCTGACGATCCAGGTCCAGGTCGACACACACCCGGCCCCTGCACACCCTCCGGTTTGCACTCAACTTGCACAGTCTCTACTGTTTCTGCCCCTCTTTCAACTCTATCCGGACTGGACATCGGTGCCCCGACGGACACCCGGAACAATCCGCGACTCAACAGATCGCAAGGCTCTCGCCGACCCCGGCACTTCGCAGCTTCTCCGCAAAAGCTCTTGCCTCCGGTGTATTCTCGGCCGGTGCCCACTCCGCGAACTCCGCTGCGGTGTCCGGATCATATGGACCGAGTTTCACCTCGAAGAATACTGAATCGTCCTCAATCGGGACCCATGCATGCCAGGCATCCGGCTCGAGCTCAAAGCCGACGACATCCGTCCCCGGCCCGACCGACCTTCGTTCCGTGACACATGCGGCTTCGTCAAACACAAGCACGTCGAATCTGCCCCTGAGCACCATCGCAAATTCCGACTTCCCATCGTGCCTGTGTGGACGGAAATAGGAGTCGCGTTCTGCCGCCACAAACAGGCGTTGCACGGGATCTTCAGCAGACTCATGCACATTATGGTTTGCTCGTCGACGCTCGCTGGCGGATGCGCGGTCTATCAGTCCCTCGATCGTGTCTGCCGTGATCAGCTTCATCATATCGATACCTTTCCGCCATGCTTCATATTCATTCTCTTCCTGAAGAGTACCACATCCCGGTCGGGGAAGACTATTTCCGCCCGCCACCGAGTGGCAAGCCATTCGAAGGTCGGTCTCGAAAAGAAACAAATGTGTGTATCGTCATTCTTGTAGTGCCATTCTTTGAACAGCTGCTCAGCGGGCAGCAGGCAGGTCATGATGCCCAGCCAACCGCCGGGCTTTAGAATAGACCATAGTCTGTCGAGTTCGATACACGGCTCTCTCATGTGCTCAACGACTTCCGAGGCGGTAATGAAATCGTAGATCCTCTCAAACGCTTCCGGGGCTTCGGCATAGAAGCAGTCGTATATCTCAGTTGGAAACCCGGCCTCACTGAACATGATCGAGAGTGTTGGACCCGGACCCGACCCGAAATCAAGCCCCCGACTTCCGGGCTCAAGTCGTTCCAATAGTGGCGCGAAGAGGCGGCCAAGGAACCCGCGGTACTCCGGATCATCCGGTGAATTCTGGTGGTAATCATACCGTTCTTTCTCATTCTCGAACGACAGGAACAGGTTCGACGGCACGAACACGAGCCGGCATGCAGAACATTGACGGTATTCTCGGCTTTCGTCTTTGTAGATTGTTATCGCGCCGGTCGTCCCGCACAGCGGACATGTCATGATGTCGGTCCTCACGGGCATCTTCGCCTGCAAACATTATTCATGCATAAGAATAGAAGTGAACAGTTCTGTAATACAAATGAAATGTCAATCCCCGGGGACACCGGATCGTTGTTCCGCTTTGTCTCTTCACCCGGGTCCAATGCCGCGTATAATTCGAGTCATGCATTCTCTTGGCCCCGTCGGTAGGCATTCTTCAGATTTGTCTTTTCTCCCGGGTCCAATGCCGCGTATACTTTGAGTCATGCATTCTGTTGGCCACGTCGCCGCTGATCCAGCCCTCGATAGGCATTCTTCAGATCCGGCAGCAAAAGGGATATGTCGCTCATGCGACCGCTGTTCTCGCCGGGCATTCCTCGGCACCGTCACACGGGCAGCTCTGGGCCTCGGCTTGTGTCCATTCCTGAGCAACATGGCCTGCAACACCGGAACGAGGAAGAATGCTGCAAGCCGTTCTCAAGCAACCGGGCTGGTCCTCGACGACCGGTATCTTCGTCATACGCTTGGGAAAGGACATGTCGAATCGCCGGAACGGCTGATCGCCATTACACGCCGGCTCAATGCATCGGGACTCGATAAACACACCGTTTCCATCACACCATCGGTAGACCCGACTCCCTACCTGCAGACCGTTCATTCAGAATCCCACATCAATCGTGTAACCGAGCAGGCTAATGACATCTCAATATGCCGACTGGCAGTGGCCGCCGGCCTTGCCGCCGTGGATGCGGTCTGCGAGGGCAAGGTGCGGAATGCTTTCTGCGCAATCCGTCCACCTGGTCATCACGCCACCAACACCGGCGAGTACGGTTTCTGCTTCTTCAACAACATAGCAATTGCCGCACGCTATGCTCAGAAGAAGCACAAGCTCGACAAGATCCTCATTGTCGATTGGGACTATCATCACGGGAACGGTACGGAATGGGCATTCTATGAAGACCCAACGGTCCTGTTCTTCTCGACTCACGCTCTCTATGCCTTCCCTGGCACCGGCAGAGCCGACAGGACCGGTTCTGGCCCCGGTAAAGGTTTCAACATTAACGCTCCACTCCCCAGAGGGGCCGGAGACAAGGAATTCCTTGATGCGTTCACGAAGAAGCTGGTACCCGCAGCGGAAACGTTCCGACCCGATCTCATCCTGATCTCGGCAGGATTCGATAGCAGAAAGGAAGATCTGCTCGGCGACTTCACCGTCACGGACAAAGGCTTCGCTGAACTGACAAAGCTCGTCATGTCACTTGCCGAAGCGCACTCCGGCTCGCGTGTCGTATCGCTCCTGGAAGGGGGCTACAACACCGAAGGTCTTGCAACGGGCGTTGAATCGCACTTGAAGGCGCTGCTAACCGGCTGAGGAACCCATCAAGCTGAGGCCGTGCCACCGACTGAGCGGTCATGTTCATGTTCCCTCGCATAAAGCGTATTGGCGGCAAGTACATCCATTTTACGCAAACGCCTGCTGATCTCGCGTGCGATGTTCATTATGATGAGCGTGTGGGCTTCCCTCATACTCTTGTAGATTCTGTACATCTCGGTACTCGAAAGCGTCAGCACGACCGTATCGGCCACCGCCCTGACTGACGCGGACCTGGGCTGGATATCGATGACCTCCATCTCACCGAACGTCATCCCCTCGCCCAGCACGGCAAGCTCCTCTTCCTCACAGCCGCAAGGCCCTGACACTTTCTTAAGAACTTTAACGGACCCGCTGACAATCAGGAACACGCGATTGTCGCAGTCGCCTTCCAACACTATCCATTCGCCGGACCGGAATCTTGCTTCTTTGAGCATGGCCAGCACGGAATCCGCGTCGCTGTCCGAGAGCCCGCCGAATAATGCATGAGATTGAAGGAATGTCCTGTCTACCATAACGACCCCGTCACGCGGGTTCGATTCTGCTGCTCGGCCGACTTCTCTTGCGCGGTTGCTTTCGATCGAAGAGCTCCATCTGGCCATCCTTGAACAGGCCATAGCTCTTGATAATGCGGATCACCTGAAGCAGATCCGATTTCTCGTAGTTCCGATTCCGGTCCACGTATGAGATCAGCTGTTCAAGAATGGTGCGAAACAGAAGGACGCCCTGAATGCCTTTGCTTCGCAGGAGGTCAAGCGTCTTCTTCTTGAGGTCGGTCGACGCCGGCAACTCAGCGAGGCAGAGGATCTTCACAGGGTCCTTCGTCCCGAGCCGCCTGGCTGCTATTCTCGCAGTTGATTCATCCGCGAATCTCAGGAGCTCAGGGGTCTGTTCGAAAATCGCTGAGGAAAATCGTTCGGTATGCCAGCCGCGCACCGCGACAAGTGCACTGTTGATCCCTTGCAGGTCCTCGGCCTTCCAGACCATATCGTCCGGAATACGTTCCTTTGATACGGCCGGATTCAGCACGAGCAAATCGAGTTCTTCTTCTGCCCTCTTGCGTCGACCGGGCGCAACGTGCTTGTACGGCTGGCTCACCAGGAATCCGATTGACTCGAAGAATTCCCGGACAATTATCTCGTTTACGCCCGACATACCAGCACCTCAAAGGCTTCAGCCAGCACTTCTTCCGAAACCGTACGGCCGATTATGACAGAGCCGATCCCCTCAGCAAGCACAAAACGGGGAACAGAAGCCCGGGTCTTCTTGTCAGCCGTCATCTTCTCCCGCAGCATGTTCCAAGTCATACCAGCATCCGCCGGTGACACAGGAAGTCCCAGGCTGCGAAGCAGTTTTGATCTCCGCTCCTTTTGATCCACCGGTAGCCCGCATTCCCATGCCGAGAGTTCCGCGGCATAAACCATCCCGACCGCCAACGCTTCACCGTGAAGCAGCCTGCCATAGCCTTCGGCGTTTTCAAGCGCGTGCCCGAACGTGTGGCCAAAATTGAGGATTGCTCGCCGCCCTCCTTCCCGCTCGTCCTCAGACACGATTCCAGCCTTGATCTCACAACAGCGAGCGACAATCTGCTCCAGGAGTTTGCCGCTCCTCTGCAGAACCCCGTCCACGTTCGCTTCAATAAGCTCGAACAGTTCAAAGTCGTCAATCACTCCATACTTCACGACTTCGGCCAGGCCAGATACAAACTCCCTCTCCGGCAATGTCTCCAACAATGCCAGATCGACCGCAACTTCTACCGGCTGATAGAAAGAACCCACCAGGTTCTTGCCCTGTTCGAGATTAACTCCGGTCTTCCCACCAACGGAGCTGTCTACCATCGCAAGCATCGAGGTCGGCACCTGCGCAAGGGCTATGCCCCGCATATATGTCGCCGCGGCAAAGCCCACAAGGTCACCAATCATTCCGCCGCCCAGCGCTACCATGAACGAGAACCGGTCCAGACCGAGTTCAAGTGCGCGATCATAGATGCGGCAAAGTGAGGTCATGCTCTTTGATTGCTCGCCCGCGGGAATAACGAGCCGCGCGACTTTAAGCCCGATCGACTCCAGCCCGGCCTGACATGCGTCACCGTGGACGGGATCAATGTTCGAATCGGAAACCAGCAACCCGCCTGTGGCTCCGGTTTGTTTTAGGACGGTGCCGATCCTGATGTTTCGGCCGATCACTATATCGTAGGATCTCTCGCCCAACTCGACATGTACTCTTCGGGCCATTGTTCGTTCCTCTTTGCCAAACCGGTTCAGAATTCCGATGCCCTATTTCAGAACATCTCCCACCGCCAGCCGGTGTCCGCGCAAATACGAGGCTCCATCCATAGGCCGGCTGCCTTCCGGCTGAACTTCAATCAACCTGACTGCGCCTGCACCCGTCTTGACAACCGGGCCGGCTCCTTCGGCTGATAGGATTTGTCCGCATGCACTCGATCCTGCACCATCGTCCTGCTCGACGGCAACCTTCAGTATCCTCAGAAGATGGCCCGAGCCTGTTCCTGCTTCGCACCAGCACATAGGCCACGGGTTGAATCCTCGCACTCTATCGTAGATTCGTCGAGCCCCCATGGTCCAGTCGATTCTACCATCCTCTTTCTTCAGCCTGGCTGCATAAGTCGCATCGCTGTCAATCTGTCGCACACGCGAAACAGCGCCAGCCATTATGCCGTCGAGCGACTCCACAAGCAGACGAGCGCCAAGGCCCGCGAGTCGACCGAGCAACAAACCGGCGGTATCATCATCTTCAATCCTCATTTCGGCCTGCATGATCATATCGCCGGCATCGAGTTGTTCGACAATGAACATTGTTGTGACGCCGGTCGTGTGCTCCCCGTTGGCGATCGCCCATTGTATTGGCGCAGCTCCCCTGTATTTCGGCAGCAGGGATGCATGAACGTTGACACATCCTTTTGCAGGCAACTCAATAACGTTGCTTCTGAGAATCTGTCCGTAGGCAACAACAACAATCAAGTCAACGTGCAGTTCCTTGAGTTCGGCAACAAAGTCCGGGGAGCTGACTCTTTCCGGGGTGAGCACCGGCAGACCCAGGCCTATGACGTGTTCATGCACGGGAGAGCGGGCACACTTCCGACCACGTCCCTTCTCTCGTTCCGGCTGAGTCACCACCGCCAGGAGATTCACATCAGGCCGGACAATCAATGCATCGATCGACGGGCAGGCAAATTCGGCGGAACCCATGAACACCACACGCATATGCACTGTCCTTTTCAGACAATTGCTACGTAAAACCGGACCCTCCGGCTTACAGCCCGGCGTCGAAGGTAGCCGTACAAATACGGGCTACCCGGTTAGCGCCGACTTCTTGAGAATCCGGCCCAACGCCTTCCGGGACTGCGCCAGTATCCGGGCGTGCAGGCTTCTGCCCTGCGCGTCGATGGTCACAACGGCCGGAAAATCGACTACCTCAAGCTCCCATATCGCCTCAGACGGACCAAACATTCGCAGGTTGTGAACATCCACTATGCGACTGACCGCTTCATTCAGAACCTGCGCAGCCCCACCGACAGCACTCAGGTAGACACAGCCCAGTTCCGCACAGGCTTCCCGTGTCTCACGCCCCATGCCCCCCTTGCCGATTATGATATGAATCCTGTGCTTCCTGATCAGCCTGGCCATGTAAGGATCCTGGCGCATCGACGTTGTCGGGCCGGCCGCCCTGCTTATCCACATTCTGTCCCTGCGCAGGATCGCGGGGCCGCAATGATATATCGCCCCATGCCTGAGACCTGCCGGTGCTTCCCCACCCTCATAAAGGTACCTGTGCGCCCTGTCTCTCGCCGTGAATACACGTCCCGACAACGCAACCGTATCACCCAGGTTGAGTTCCTGAACTCTTGCCGACGTAAAGGGAGATCTGAGTTGCACCGTCATTTACATGCCCACCGTTTAATATCGCCTCTGAGCCCCAGAATTGCACCCCGTCGGCGGAATGCCCAGCACATGTACGACACCGACACGAAGAATGATGCCGGTGCCCTGCTGAGGGCACCCAGTTTAATACCCATAACGGTGGTCGCACCGCCGAGTCCCATTGGACCAATGCCAAGCTCGTTTGCCTCCTTGAGCAACATCCGCTCGAGCCGTGCAAGAGCCTTTACAGGGGATTTGTCGTCTAGTTTCCTGAAAAACTGTTCCTTGGCGTGGGCATAGCCCGTTGCGCGATCACCGCCGATACACACCCCGACAATGCCCGGTGCACAACCCGCGCCCTGCGCGTTCTGAATCGCATGCAACACGCAGCGACGCACTCCGTCAAGATCACGGTCCGCCCCTATCTTCGTGTTGGGCAGGCTGTACTGCACGCCCATGTTCTCGCATCCCCCACCCTTGAGCAGAAGATGGGCCTCGACCACCTTCCTTGCGCATTGTTCGAAGTGCATAATCGGCGCCCCGTGAGCAATGTTCGTCTCGTAACCGGCACCGGTAACCGAATCGATCGTATTCTGCCTGAGGTATCCGAGCCTCGTCGCTTTTGACACAGCCGCACGTGTCTTTGCGACCAACATATTCGTGTCGAAATTCTCCGGTACGCGGAACAGAAATGTCATCGTTCCCGTGTCCTGGCAGAGCGGCGCGTCGTTCTTCCGGGCCAACTCCACGTTCTCAAGAATCGTACCAAGCACCTCTCGTGCCCGGCTTCCCTTCTTCTGCCTGGCATAGGCGGCACGAAGCGAGGTCTCAACATCCATGGGAAGATCAACGGACGTTCGCCGGACCAACTCGAAAAGGCTCCTCTCGAAATCCGCTATGCCCTTCATAGTCTATCTAATCCAGAACGGCGTCTGCGCCGCACTGCTCCATAAGTTGGACGGTGACTGCATCGGCCACGTCGTTGCCGCGTTCGGTCAAGCTCCATCGATCTCTGCTGCATTTGACGAACCCACTCTCTGACAAATCACTGAGGACTACAAACAAATTCTTGATTCCTTCCGTCGCGATTCCACTCACGTCCGCGATCTGACTCAGGTTGATGCCTTCATTCGTTCTTAGCCCGAGCATGATCAGTTCCATCGCTCGTGTCTCCGGAAGCAACCGTTCCTCGTGGGCAGGCGGACAATTGCCCGCCTCGCACGCAGCCAGGTAAGATTCAATGTCGGCATCCGTCTTCCATCGCACCTTGCCTACGAATGATGCAGCTGATGGTCCAACCCCTAGGTACTCTGCCCCGCGCCAACACATCATGTTGTGGCGGCACTCAAAACCGGGCAAAGCATAGTTCGAAATCTCGTACCGCCTGTAGCCTGCGTCAGCAAGGCGGTTTCTGGCCAGGTGAAGCATCGCAAGCGACCCGTCATCCTCCGACAGAGCACACTTGCCTGCACCCACATCCGCCGCAAGGGCCGAGCCCTCGTCCGCAGTAAGCGAGTAGACGGACACGTGATTGGGCTTCAGCGAGACGATATCGTCGATCTGGGTACGCCAGGACGACTCGCTCACCCCGGGAACACAGGAAATCAGGTCGATCCCAACATTATCGAACCCGACCCGGCGGGCCAATTCCACAGCCCTGAAGACGTCAGCGGCCGAATGCCTGCGGCCCAGCCTCTGCAATACCGCATTGTCCGTGGCCTGCGCACCAATACTTATCCTGTTACAGCCTGCATTGATCAGTATACGCAACTTCGCCTCAGACAGATCGCCGGGGTTCGCCTCCACGCTCCACTCGATCGGCGCGATGCCGTCCAGGACCGACGTGACGATAGCGCACATACGCTCGACCTGTGCTTCTGACAGTACGCTGGGCGTGCCCCCGCCCATGTAGACTGTCTGCAGCTCCATGGGGCCGTGCTCGGTCAGCAGTCGGTCAAGTTCAACCCGGACGGACGCCACATAACGGTCGGCAAGTTTATCAAGGTAGAGGACCGAGTAGAATGCGCAGTATCTACACTTGCCGTCGCAAAATGGAACGTGAATGTAGAGGGACGGTATCATTGACCGGATGCGTCAGGCGCACGAACCCGATCACGCGCAGAGCGCAATTCGATGAGCAGTTCGTCCGGCACTTCTAGATCACCGAAACCACAGCCCAGTCGCAATCCTGGATTCAGATCGCCGTGAAAATCCGTTCCGCCCGTTGCCACGATCTTGAACTTGCGTGCAAGCTTAAGGTATGCCTGAACCTGTTTCGAAGTGTGCTCCGAGTAGTGCACTTCCAGCCCGCCAAGTCCCTGCGCAACAAGGTCTCCGACGAGTTGCTCAAGATCATTGCGGCCAAGTGACAGTGTCGAAGGATGCGCCAGGACCGCTACACCGCCTGCGCCGTTGATGAGCCCGATGCCGGCGGCCGGCGTGAGCCTGAACCTCTCGGCGTATGCCGGCTTGCCCTTCGCAAGATACCTGTCGAAAGCCTGCCGCGCCGACTTGACGTAACCGCGTTCTACCAGTGCCTTCGCGAAATGCGGGCGGCCCACAATATCCTCACCGGACAACCCACTGACTTCCTCCCACACCAGATCCATGTCCAATTCGTTCAGCTTCCGCAGTATCTCCCTATTTCTGGCTTCGCGCCCGTGCTGAATCTTCGCCAGACCCGCCTGCAACGACGCATTGGCGCAATCGATGTAGTAGCCCAGCACATGCATGGTGCCCGGCTTGACCTCAACGCTTATCTCGACGCCCGGCACTCCTTCCAGTCCGTATTCCTCGCAGGTCTCCATGAATGATGCGACGCCCGCGGTCGTGTCATGGTCGGTAAGAGACAGGGCTGACACCCCTCCCTTCAACGCAAGATGGACAAGCTCCGACGGACTGCACGATCCGTCGGAACAGGTCGAATGAACATGAAGATCTATCACAATGGCGCCCTCACGAAGAATCTGAAGTAGTCAATCATCTCGTTTCAACAGAAGAACCTGTTCACCAGCAGCAAGGCCCGATGTCTGCGGCTCAATCAGCGACGGTATACCTGATGGTGAACGTCCTGAACTCTCCAGTTGCCTCGGAGAAATCAAGAGACACGTTGGTAACCTGCGCCATGGACGGACCTTTGTGACACCATTCAGCCAGATCGGACAGATCTTTCTCTTCACCTTCTGCCACAATGGCCACATTGCCTCCCGTCGTGTTCCTGACCCAACCGACAAGCCCAAGCCGTTCAGCCTGTTCCACGGTTTCGAACCGGAAACACACACCCTGCACCCTCCCACTGACTTCAAGATGTGCACGCTTCTTCACCGACGGTAACTACCCAGGCTCTCTTTCATCACGAAGCACGTAAAGGACGTGGCGTATGCCGGCCCGCAGCCGGCTTCGTTCCCTTTCCGCGCAGTCTCAATTCATATGCCATGTATTGTCGATATACTGATTCCAACATACACTGCTGAACCCACTTGCAGGCTCAGCTCAGAAGAGCCGTCGCAATCTCCCTCGGCTTCATATTAAGCACGAGGCTGTTACCCGACACCTTCAGCTTTCGGATCGGAGTCTCGTCCAGCCGGGCAAGCCTGGCACTTCGCAACCGCTCACCAAAAGTCAGCGTTGCCGTCACACGTTTCGACGAAAGATTGTAGACGCGAACCGCATAACCCGATCCATTCTCGCATCGCTTGATGCTGGACAGCATCACCTCCGGCCTGTCAATACTCAGCCAGGACTTCAGCATAGCCGCCGTCCTGGGCCGTGTGCGATCCGGCCCCATCCCACGCAAGGATACATGTGCTGCCAAGGGCGGCACCGTGAAGCCCATTGCACAGACTGCTGCGCCCGATGACACAAGCTCGCCGCTATACGGCAAGAATGCATATTCGAAGACATGCCTTCCCGGGCACTGCCCGCCCGGCGTACTTAGTGACGGGCCAGCACCGCAACACCGTGTGGCAAGATCGTCACGCGAGAGCCACCCAACGCAGCGCAGCAACGTAATGCCCAGAGCCACCCCGTCCCGCTCTTCACGGCCTTCATATTCAGGAAGGCCCTTCGTCACCACGGTGCAGCCACGCCCTTTCGACTGTACCGCCACTAACTCGTCCATGTGCTGTGTCGGACTGGTAGCCTGGTCATCCTTATCTGTGCCTTTCGACGGGTCAACCGGCCTCTCAATCACGGCAAAATGCGTACTCGCCAGAACCTTTCTTGCTATGACCCGGGTCGGGAACCAGGCACGAAGCCTGTGATCTTCCGCACGATTATCGACAGTCGTCTTGAACTCAAGCCTGCGCAGCCCCGGCCTCAAGCATATCGTAACCGATACCGGCACGGACACTATTTGCCTCGACCGCGAACGCCGATCAGAGGACAGGCTCCTCGGGATTCGAAGCACAACTTTGGCAGTTACCTCCGCCGCACCCACACTCACACGTGCCTTGCCGACACGACCTTTAGTTTTTTCGAAAGTCAACGTCTTCGAGTTCTTCCGAAGCGGCGAGTAGTCATACTCATCCCCACAATCTTCCGTGTCCTCGAAAAGGTTCAAACCCCGGAACCGGCGACGTGTATCTTTCTCAACGAGGTCAACCGTTCCATTAGGATTCAAGGTCGCTTTCAAGATGGCATTCTCTATTGTTCCGCCTTTTGCCTTCAACTCTCGCGGAGGTCCGGTCGGCTTGCCCTTCTCGAACACATATGCTGCATACCCACAGGCAGGCATCGCCTCGTCGAAGAACTTCAGGGATCCGCCCTCCCAGGTATTGCATTCACCCGAGAAGACCGCGGGGACAAGTCTGCCGTCACCACGCCGCAACCGCCAGGGCCCTGGCTCCTTGAGCGACGAGTTCCTTATGATCACATTCATTTCGCAGCCACGTTCATACGGCTCGGGGTTATAACCCACAATGAAATCGCGCGGTTTGTCCTCCTCTCCTATCGGGAGATCCCGGCCAAGCTCTTCGCTCAGCCTGTAAACAACTCCCGTCGTCGCCTGCCGCGACTGCCTGAAGTTACAGGCGTTGTCGTCATGTGTCTCGTCAACCGAGCATCCGCAGATATCGTCGTGCGGATGATTCTTCAGAAGCGTCTTCCATGCATACCGCAGGCTGCCACTGAGATCGACACCTGCCCCTCGGCCCACGAACGCGTCAAGCGGTTCGGCAACACGTTCGAGCAGTCGCTGGCATTCAAAGTTCTGTTGCTTGATCCACATCCTGGCACTGAAGACGCCCGAGAGAATGTGGCTCATGTAGCCGGAGTGGAGTTCCCCGCTGAACGACTTCAGGCGTGGTCTCGTGCTTCTCAAGGCATTCACATAGTCCTCGAATGTGCCCTGCTTCAGCAGGACTTCCGGCACCTTCCGGTTTGTGCTACGAATCAGATCCGGGATCGTGGGTTGTGCCGGAAAATGATCGACGCCGTTATTGAACAGCAGAACGGACACGTTCATGTTGTTCTTCTTCATCCCGTCGATTTCGCCGCGCACACGGCCCCACGCCCGCTCCCCGTGGTCCGAGTCAGAATCATCAACTGCACGTCCTTCCTTAACCCCCCACGCGCAGAGCGATCCGTAACCTGACACCTGGCGAATGGCCATCACCGAAGCGCCGTCCGGCGCGACCCATTTAATGACGATGCCAAGCTTGTACACCTCCTTCGGCGCACCGCGCATGTAGATGTAGTTGTCCAGGCCGAAACCAGCCAGGATAGAAGGCATCGTCGCCGGATGACCAAAGGGATCGGGGACGTAACCTGCGTTCATGACGCGGCCAAACCGTTTCGCAATCCGCCGCCCGGTCATAAGGTTTCGAATAAGCGATTCGCCGGACACAAGATACATATCCGACAAAACGTACCATGGTCCGACTGCCAGCCTGCCGCTCTTCACCGCCTTCTTCAGGTCCGCCTCTTTTTCGGGACGCACTTCGAGATAATCTTCCAGAACTGACGTCTGGCCATCGAAGGAGAAGGCTTTGTAGTCTGGATTCGACTCGAGAATCTTCAGCAGCTTATCGGTCGTGTTGACCAACCACGTCCTGACTATCTCAAAAGAGAAATACCATGCCCGGTCCCAATGTGTGTGCGGAACAACCCAACCCTCATATTTCCTCTGCCTTCGCATTCTTCGATTCCCTCGAATGTTTCCACCACCCTGTTACCTGCCCCGTACCTGTTGAAAACCACATTCGTAAATGCCGGAGACAGACCGCTGCTAGCGATCACGATCGCTTGTTCCTGCGTCGTTCGTCGATAAACGCAAACGCTGTATCTGCGTCCCTGTTCACGATCAGTTCCGCCGGGAACTTCGCGGCGTCAATCAAAGGTCGCACCGCATCGTCGTTACCGATCTCGCGGAGGGAATGAGCGTCCGAAGACACGACAACCCGGCATTCCATCTCCATACATATCTTGATCAATTCGGACATCCGGGCGAGCGCCGGGGAGCCCGGCGGACACTTGCTGTTGTTGAGCTCCATCACCATTCCACTCTTCCTGCAAGCCAGCGCAACACGTTGCATGTCCAGCTCGTGATCAGGCAGATGCGGATGCGTCAGAATATCCACTTGTGGATTCGCCTTGAGCGCAGCCAGCAGCATTTCG
>SPBP01000128.1 GCA_004525935.1 Lentisphaerales bacterium
GAAGAGAAATGCGTGCAGTATCAGTCGGTGCGTCCCAAGAGCTGTTGTTTCAGCTCCGCGTAGCGTCGGGTGTAGCGACTGCCCATTTGGGATTCACGATGGTCGAATCCAAATGCCCTGCGTTTGACCGCCAGGATCGGCGGCGCCTGGATCCGCTTCGCCAGTCCAAGGCCCTGGTAGAGGTCCCACCATCGTTCGAGGTCGGCTACGAACTCGTTCGCTGAAGGGAACAGGTCCGCAAGCTTCCCGGGATAGCCGAGCTTCTGCTCCAGTTCACCGGTTGAATACCACTCGAGTATTTCTTCGGGAGTTGTCCTGTCCCACGACTCAACCCAGCTCTTAAAGAGCAGATCGTGATACGGATATATCAATGGGTCCCCAAGGCCTTTCTCTATATCCTGTGCGGGGCTGAGTTCGGCCGACGGCTTCAACGTGATTGTTCCGGCGGGTATTACTTCACGGCCGTAGACTTTCTCGTTCAGATGCCTGGCCAATTCATAGATCTCGCCTTTCCAGAGGTCGGCGAGGTTGGCGAGAAAGCCGCAAAGGTCACCGTAGAAGGTGGAGTATCCTACCGTTGCCTCCGCCTTGTTCGCATTGCAGGTGAAAACACCGCCGAACGCCTGTGACACGGCAGCAAGTATTCTAGAGGAACGATCGCGGGCCTGCATATTTTCGAGAACGTGCTCGGAAAGTCTGATTTTCGGCCCGTCTACTCCGCCGGCCTTCTTGATTGTCAGCCCGTCAATCTGGCGGGTAGTGAAAGCGACGCTTTCATCGATAGGGACCTCGAGGTAGCAACAACCGAGGTTTATCGCAAGTTGTGCAGCCAGTTCGCGTGTGATGGGGGAGGTGAAAGGACCTGGCATGCTGACCAACAGCAGGTTGTCCGGCTCCATTATCCGGCCGTATATCGCGGCGGCAACAGAGGAATCGATTCCGCCAGAGATGCCTATGGTAACGCGCTCGGCAGCAACCAGTTTCAGGAAGCGCTCAGTTCCGTAGATGATAGCTGCCTCAAGTTCAGCAATGCTGTCCTTTCGAGGCGCGGCAACAGTTGGCGCGCCATTGCCCGCCGCCGGCAAATCGACAGTCAGGCATGTCTCAGCAAATCGGTCAGCCGATGCGATTCTGTTCCCAAGCTGGTCATACACACAGGAGGACCCGTCAAACGTGAAGACTGTCTTCCCGTTGTTCTGTATGCCCGTGTGGCTCACATACGCGAGGCAGGTCTTGTGCTTTGACGCAATCCCGGACAGGATGCGATGTCGTTTGTCGTTCTTATCGAACGTGAATGGCGAAGCGCTGATGTTGATGAGCAGGTCGACACCGTGTTGTGTGAGCAGGTCGGCCGGAGACAGTCCGTAGTCTGCGTCCCAGGCGTCCTCGCAAATCATGCAGCCGAGCGAGAGTCGGGCAGTCTTAACCGGTACGGCGAGCTCTGAAACCGGCCGACCGATTTCGAGCGCGAGATGGCGCAACCCGAAGAAATGGCGACTGTCGTCGAATTCCCGGTAGTTCGGGTGAAGCGTCTTGATGACGAAATCATATGGGCCGCTCGCCGGGCCGACGCGCTTTCCATTCTCGGCGACGAACAGGGCATTGTATTTTCGCGTGCGGCCGTCCTCGTTCCGCTTGTTCCAATCGATACCGACATTCCCGAAAATACATACGATTCCATCGGAAGCTGCGCAGATTTCCTCAGTGCAGTTTTCGCATTCGCGGAGGAACGAGGTTCGTTCCCATTCGTCACCGATAAGGTAGCCCGGTACAGCCATTTCAGGAAAGACTACAAGATCAACCCCGTCGTTCTTCGCGGATTCAACGCAACGGAGGATTGTTGCGGTGTTGTCCACGGGCCGGCCCGGCAAGACCTCGATCTGTGCGAGCCTGAGTTTGACGGTTGTTGTCATAGAGCGTCCGAGAAGCCGAGATTGTCACTGCATCTTCGCGCAGGACCGTCAGAAAAGACCTTGAGAAATGCCCTGCGCTCTCGAGGCGATTTCGGTCATCATCTGGCCGGACCTGGGCTCGTAGGGTTCGCCGTCGATTTCGACAAATCCGAACTTGAACAGCACCACGCGAATGGATTGGCCGTCTTTCGTCTCTATTTGCACAGCGCAGGATGGTGGATCAGTAACCGGCCGACTTGCCGGTCGAGCGCCTTTCATACGATACTGAATTTCGGAGTACCAGTGAATCGGAAGCGGCTTTCCTGTAGCATTCAGGTCCGTTGGATCTGTGAAGTATGATATCTGCAGGATTTGAGACGGATCCGGAAGTGGACTGATTCGCAAAAAGTGCCAGGCCGTTGCTGCACATACCATTGCAACCAGGACCGCAGCGGATCCCCAGGCCAGCCGCAGCTTCGTGCGATCATCCATGTTAAGGATATCGGGCATTATTCACGCTCCATTCCGGGCAGGTAGAGATTTCCCGGGTCCAGACATGCAAGAACATACTCCCTGCGCGACGTATGTCAATCCTCTTGCGGGCACTGGCCGGCAGGATAGTCATCTCTCGCGACCGGGATATGCGAATAGTGTTGTCCTGGGTCGGGCCGGGTGATATCCGTTCGATCCACGGACATCCAGTGTTTCATCGCTGGTGGCGCGCAAAGCCGGGAGCAGAGAGCGTGGACAGACAAGACACAGCGAACATGTGGAAGCTTGTTGCTATTGAGGGTGCGTGGGGTTTTCATGCGGCGCTCGTGGCGGGGGCCACGGTGTTGACGGTGCTTCTGCGGGGGTATGGTGCCGGACCTAAAATGATAGGGTCCATAGCGTCCATTGAGGGCGGACTGATCGTTCTGCCGCAAGTCCTGGGGATCTATGTTTTCAAGTCGCGCAGGCAATGGAAGAAACATATGGTTGCCTGGCACCTTGTGTGTATTGTTCCCTTCCTTTTTCTGAATGGATTCATAATTGCCTTTGCCGGCGAGGATGTGAGCGCATTTGCAAGGTGGGGGTTACTGCTCAGTTTCGCGTGTATGATGGCTGGTATAGGCACGGTGATCGCCGTTTGGATGGAATGGATGGCAAGCCTGTTCGGTACGCGCATCCGCGGTACCGTGCTGGGCATCGCATGGTTCATATCGGCTCTCTGCGGAGCGGCCGCCGGTTTCCTGTCGGGCCGCTTGATCGATCATTTCCCCGGCAAGCCCACGTATGCGGTGCTCTACCTGGCTGCAGGCATCGCGGCGACAATATCGTGCCTGATGATAATGACTGTGCGAGACAAGAATGCCGGTGAAATGCCGAACCGGGTCGGATTCGGAACCAGGTTCCTTATCAGCCGGTTCAGGCAAAGCCTTGTGAGCGCCAACTTTCGGTCTTTTCTTATCGGCAGGATTCTGGCGACTTTCGGGTTCTGCATTGTTCCTTTCCTTGCGGTCCACTTCCTGTCGGATGCCGGCGGGAGCCTGAGCAAGGGTACAGTGGTCTCCTGTGGCGCGGCAATGACCGTAGGCATGGCTGTTGCCAACCTGGTACTCGGAAGGCTGGGCGATCTTCGCGGACACCGGATCGGGATACTGGTCAGTGCTGCCATGCAGGTGGTGGCATTGACGATCGTGCTATTGTCCTCCGGCATATGGAGTTGTATTTCGGTCTACCTGTGTGTCGGGGTCTGCATGAGTGGCGGGTTCCTGTCACACACGAACATGCTCTTCGAGACGTGCCCGCACGATCACAGGTTGGCGCATATTACGGTGGGCAACCTGGTGCTGTCAGTCCCGATGCTTGGTGCGCCGTTGCTGGCGGGGGCAGTTGTTGGCGGGTGGAGCACGACAACGCTGTTCGCCGTGTGTCTTGTTATCAGTGTCATTGCATTGCTCTGGCTCGCAGCCTTCGTGAAGGAACCACGACATCTCGATCTTGGTGCAACAATCGGGAGCGGGGAATGAACACGGAGAACACGGACGGCAACAGGCAGAATTGGCTGGAGTCGATGAACTACATGTGGTTATCATTACCGGAACCTGTGTACTTCAGCGTAAATGGATTCCATGCCTGAAACTTCAGTCAAGATAGATTCCAGCCGGATCGCCTCGGTCCTTGAAGAAAACCTCGCGCGGTATTCCATAGAACTCGGTCTTGATGAGACCGGCCATGTGCTGGAGGTGGGGGATGGCGTTGCGCTGATAGATGGTCTGCCCGGCGTAATGTCGGAAGAGATGGTCCAGTTCTCGGATGACGTGTTCGGGATGGTCATGAACCTTGAACGGAACCGTGTGGGCGCAATCATCCTGGGCGACTGCTCCAGGGTTCAGCAGGGAGACCTGGTTCGACGTTCTGGGAAAGTATTGCAGGTCCCGGTAGGTGAAGCGCTGCTCGGCAGAATTGTCAATCCGTTGGGGCTGCCGATCGACGGCAAAGGGGCAATTACTACACAGGACGCCAGACTGGTGGAAATCGAGGGGCCCGGCATTGTCGCCCGCGAACCCGTCGAGAAGCCGCTTCAGACCGGCCTGAAGAGCATAGACGCCATGACGGCTATAGGTCGAGGTCAGCGCGAGTTGATCATCGGCGACAGGCAGACCGGCAAGACAACCCTTGCGATCGATGCGATTCTGAATCAGAAACATGGCGATGTGATATGTATATACGTCGCGATTGGCCAGAAGATGTCGAACGTCGCAGGGATTACCGCGCTGCTGCAGGACAGTGGCGCACTGGGTAACTGCATTGTCGTCGCCGCGTCAGCTGCGGATTCGGCCCCGATGCAATACATCGCACCATTCGCCGCTTGCGCAATGGCCGAATATTTCCGGGACCGCGGCGATGACGTGCTGATTGTCTACGATGACATGTTGAAGCACGCTGTTGCATATCGGGAGATATCGCTGGTGTTGAGGAGACCGCCCGGCAGGGAAGCGTTCCCGGGTGACATATTCTATTTACACAGCCGACTCCTTGAACGGGCTGCTAAACTCAGTCAGGAACTGGGTGGTGGTTCGCTGACTGCGCTGCCTATAGTCGAGACACAGGAAGGCGAGTACTCCGCCTATATTCCGACGAACCTTATCTCGATGACTGACGGGCAGATCTACCTGGAGAGTGATCTGTTTCGATATGGTTTCCGGCCGGCCGTGAACGTCGGGCTCAGTGTTTCGCGGGTGGGCGGGGATGCGCAACTTCCTGCAATGAAGAAGACGGCGGGCATGTTACGCCTGGATTTCGCACAGTACAGGGAAATTGAGTCGTTTGTAAGGTTGGCAACTGAAGTAGATGCCGTTACGAGACAGCAATTGAGGCGTGGGGAACGAATAGCGGAACTGCTGAAGCAGCCGGCGCATGAACCCATGCCGGTCGAGCACGAGATCATGATTCTCTGGGCCGTTACCGGGGGGCTGCTGGACGACCTGCCAGTCAGCGAAGTGAGCAGGTTCGAGAAGCAGTGGTTGAGTTTCATGGACGGTACATGTCCCCATGTCGGAGCGGAACTGGCCGCGAAGGGTGAATTGACGGCACAACTCGAACAGGAATTGCGACAGACAGTAGACACGTTCAGGAAGATGTTTTTGGCCACGCTTGTGAATGCTGGTGCGGCAACAGACCAGGTGTCGGGGACCGAATCAAGATGAGCTCAGGCTTGAGAGAACTGAGGGGCCGGATTCGCAGCATTCGCAGGCTGCGTCAGGTTACTGCCGCGCTCGAGAAGGTTGCTGCCGTTCGATTGCTGTCGATTCGTTCCATGGAGGAGATGTCACGGTTGTATGCCGAGAGAATCGGGAGACTTGTTTCCGACGTGTCTTCATTGGTCAAGACAGATTCGCCGCTGACCCGCGAGCCGGGTCCCGGTGTCCGGTATCTTGTCGTGTTTGGTTCTGACAGCGGCATGTGCGGCGCCTTCAGCTCGCGCCTGGCCAGGGCATCGATGGGGCTTGTTGAGGATACGCTACCGAATAAGACAAGGGCGCTCGTTGTTGGTCGGGCGACATACGGCAAGGCGCTTGCCCGGGGTCTGAGCGTTGAAGAACGGTTTCCCGAAGCGGCCAGAGGAATGGAGTTCAAGTTGGCCCAGACGATTCGAGACAGGATTATGGACGGGTTCGTATCGGGGAAGTATGAGGAAGTCACACTTGTCTACAACAGGCTTTCCAGTGGCACAGGACAGCAGGCCGCCACTACCCGTGTGCTGCCTGTGTCTCCCGGGGAAGGCGATCTGGTTCCTCGTTTGCCAGGGCAAGCGCTCTGGGTTGACCGTGCGCTGTGGGAGCCCGCCCCGGGACAAGTGCTGGCCCGTCTTCTCGAAGATTGGGTACTGGCGATAATATGGCGTTCACTCGTGAGCAGCATGGTCTGTGAATATGCGTCACGCGAACTTACAATGCATCGCGCCACAGACAACGCGGACCGGATGACTCGTGAGCTTACGAGGTCCTATAACCGGGCCCGGCAGGAACAGATTACCACGGAGATAACAGAGGTTATGAGCGGAGGATCTGAAAGGTGGCAACAGGACGGGTAATTCACGTGGTTGGCCCCATCGTGGACGTTGAGTTCTACGAGGACCGATTGCCGGCGCTGCTGGGCGCTCTTCGCATAACCAATGCGAAGCACAAGCTCAATCTCGTGCTGGAAGTTGCGGAGCATCTCGGCGGGAATGTGGTGCGATGCATAGCGATGTCATCGACCCGTGGCCTGTCGCGCGGCATCGAAGTGGAAGATACCGGTGGACCGATCACAATTCCGGTAGGCGAGGAAGTCCTTGGCCGCGTTGTGAACGTACTGGGTGAACCGGTCGATAACGGAGGGCCCATAGGCAGCATGAGGTTCAACCAGATTCATAGACATCCGCCCGCATTCGATCAGCAGACGCGATCTTACGAATTTTATGAAACCGGTATCAAGGCAATCGATCTCCTTGCTCCCATAGCGCGGGGTGGCAAGGTGGGCATGTTCGGTGGTGCCGGTGTTGGAAAGACGGTTCTGATAATGGAGTTGATCCGCAATATAACGA
>SPBP01000306.1 GCA_004525935.1 Lentisphaerales bacterium
CTTGAGGTCCCAGTGCTGGGTCGGGAAGTTGCGCTGGATCTCGATCTTTATCGGGACAGCCCGTGTGTTCTTTACTTCCAGCTTGAATGTGCGGATCTCGTCCCAGCCACTGATGTTCCCACGGTTATCGAACATGTACTGCGCGGTCTTGTAGTCCATGAGCTTCGGCTCAACGACTACGTTGGCGACACTACCAAGATTGAGCTCAACATCTTCATCAACAGGTATGTACTTGAACGCCGACTGCCCTTCGTAGGACAGGTGCCCTGCCTCGTCAACGCCCCGGTATACCTTGAGCAGCCCACCGGGTATCGGGGTGTCGCCAAGCTTATGTTCTTCATCATTCTTGAAGCTCAGGAACCGGACAACCGCGGAGCCATATCGTTCTTCTTCATACTTGTAGAGATTGACTACAGGCACCGCGCCCACATCAAAACTCGGCAGCCTCTTGGACCAGCCGTTCTCGATGGTCTCAGTTCCTTCTATGGTATATAGGAAATACTCGCTGAGCCCTTCTTTCTTGACCTCCTTCATCTCATCCGCTTCAAAGGCAACTGCTTCTGCCATGACAGCGATGGGCGCTGACTGGGCTGACTTTTCAAGCCTGCGCCGGCCTGCTCCCATGCGATATACCCCCGGCCGGCCGTAGGGGGGTTGGCGCCGGGCAAGCATGGCTATCTCGTCAAGCAGATGGACCTTGCCGACGATCAGACGCGTCTGCGCATTGGCATAGTCCTCGCCACTGTTGTTGGTGACGCGGACATAGCCCTGTAACCGCATGGTCTTCTCGTCTGCAGTCAAGGTGCCCATGTAGAACGCGCGCCATGACAGGCCGCTGGTGAGGTAGGTGATCTCGACGGGTACCTTCCCACTGATGCGGCTGGTGATCTGCCATAACCCGAGATCTTTGACACGTGGCGGATAGGTGAGCTCGAGGATGTCGATCTTGTCGGCATTCGACTTGGCGAGCATCTCGAGGCTGGTGGGATCGATGAGGGTGTTGGCCCAGGAGAACTGGAGCTTGTTGAGTCCGTTCTTGAGCGTGAGTGCCCTGCTCTCGCGGACGAGCGTGAGGTCAGCGGAGTTGTATATCGTGACCTGGACTGCTTCCCGTGTGGGCAGTGTTACGAGGTCAACCTTGGCATGTGCCGGGACAGCCAGTATGGCGGCCAGCAGCACTAGTGCAATCTTATGTTTCATTGTGTTTTCCTTTCGTGTCGAGTGTCAGATGTCGGGTGCACTGAAAAGCAACCGCCGATGAACGCCGATAAACGCCGATGGGTGGCGCCTTCGGCGGAAACTCTCACGCACTCGCACATCCTGGACATTGCCCCGAAGCCTATTTCGTACTGCGAAAGAACAGGTAACCTTCGCCAACCTGGAATAGTTCCCAGCCTTGCGCACTGAGCTGGTAGAGGCGCCGTGCAACTGCGTCACTGCCACCCTGGACAGTGTCGGCGCCGGCGGCGTTGTAAATGGCGTTGATTTCCCGTGTTGTGATGACTTTGTGCCTGGTTGCGGTTGCAGCCTCCGGGGCCTGGGCGGTTGTGTCTGAGGCGATCAGGCCAAGTGTGATGGCAACGATTGCGACCATGCCGATTGCAGCAATAGAAGTCTTCTTCATACTAGTTCTCCTTTCAATGGATGCGCACGATGCATGACTATCTCCTCAAGTTGCGACGGTGATAGTGCATGCTGAGCGTCTTGTTTCCGCGCGCGGCGAGCTCTATGCGAAACTCGAGGGTGTTGGCGTCCTTCTTCTCATATTCCATGTTGCACTCTTCCATATCCTATTCGTCAGGAATGTGCTGGATCATGGTCAATGTGGCAGGCTTATCCTTGAAGTTCTCGATCTTCGCGGTGATGAGCTCGTCGGTGTCGTGGAGGATTATGCCGTTGCTGTTGTTTCGACGGATATTGATCTGTTTATCGGTCATCTTACGCTGGGTTACGACGATGTCCCGGCTATCACCTACGTAGACCTTCATCTTCTCGCCAACAGGTACCATGTCAATGTTGTCCTCGCCGAGGAAGATCGTGCTTTCGCTGCCATCATCCTGGAACACGCGGGTCTTGCCGCCCCACAACGCGAAGTCGCCGAGCTTATCCTTCTTGATGTTCTCGATCTCGTAGGTCACGGGGATTCCGACATTCTGGTTGTTCAGCTTCTCGGGATCCCAGGGCTTCAGGGCGGCGTCGAATGTCCATACCTTTGTAATGGGCACCTGCTCCTTCTTGAGGAACAGGAGCTGCTTGGTCTCCTCGTGGTCGATGCCTTTCTCAAAGGCCTCACCGTAGTCGAGGAGGACCCGCGCCTTCTGGAAGTCCTCGCCTGAGAAGTTCCGGAGTATGAGGAAGCTGCGGAGATCGACTTGCGTCTCTTCCTTGTCGGCGACGGCCTTGTAGGTGATCAGCCGGTCTATATTGCTGAGCAGGTAGCTGATGCGTACAGTCTCTTCCCACGCGCCTTCACTGCTGATCTCCCAGACCAGTGCGGCCTCGTTTGGCGGATAGCTGACGTTGAGGAGCTTTACCTGGTCGGGGTGCGACAGGACCCGGAGCCGGATGGAGTCGCCGTCGATGCTGACGCCGTTCCAGGAGAAGTCGATTCTGTTGACTCCTTTCTGAAGCGTGAGTACGCGTTCTTCTTCGATAAGTGTTGCGCTGGGGTTATCCAGGCGGATCACTGTTGCGCCCCGTTCCGGCAGTGCGACCAGTTTGATCCGTGCTTCGGCCGTGGTGATGATGCCGAGCATGAGTGCCAGGCTGGCGGCGCCGATTATCCATCTGTATTGTTTCATGCTACTGACCTCCTCGTGGTTTGTGTATGTGGTTACTTTGAGTTTCATCGTCTGTTCCTTTCGTTTCGAGTGTAGTGAGAGATGTCTCGCGCAACTTGTCCGCCTCTGGAGGAGAGCCGCAGAGATCGCAGAGAACTGCAATATGCAACCGCCGATAAACGCCGATGGACGCCGATGGGTGCGCCCTCGGGCCTGGCGGTGTGGGCTTGCAGGGAGCCGAGCGAGCGGATTTCGCGCTTGAGGCGTCGAGCTGATGGGGATGGGTTTGCCCGCAGTTTGCATTGCGGATTTGGTGCAACGAATGAGTCGGACGTATCGAACCGATCAGGCGTATCGGACTGATGCTGGTTTGCCGACCCACGGTCTTGTCCTGAAGGGCCAATGTGTTAATCGCAATCGTCCTCGTCCTCAGTGAGGAACGCGAAGCGTGACGAACGGTCCTCGTCCTCGGTAGTTCAGGTGGGCCGGGCTGTCTCAGCACGGCCTCTTCAGATGTGTTCCCTGAGGCCTGAGAACCGAAGCCAATCCGCGCCTGACGGGAGACTTGCCAAGTGAAGGATCGAGGACCAGCCTTCGTCTCCCGACTCTCTTCGAGGTCGGGACTACGGCTTGGCACGCGAGGACCGTTCGCTCCGCTCACTGAGGACGAGGACGATTCGTGCACGCAGTCCGACGGCCCCCCTGA
>SPBP01000122.1 GCA_004525935.1 Lentisphaerales bacterium
GGGAATCGCTTCATGCAGGAACCCCGTGATTGCCTGGTTCAGAAACAACACCAGCAACACCGGGTTCACCACCTTCAGAGCCCTGTTCTTGTTCATGCTTCTCTCCCGGTTATCTTCTTCGAACGCCTCTCGAAATCATAGAAAAATTCATCAGCCAGTTGCGGGTCCGTGCCACGCAGTGCCCGCGCAAAGTCGCGCGGTCGGCTCACCATGAACCGCAGGAAACACCAGTCCCCGAATCTATCGAACTTCCGGCAGGACGTTACAATCGGTGCCCGCCACAATGTTCGAAACCTCAGCCCGCATGCCCTTCCGTACTCCTTTAATCGTCGCGCAAAATCAAGGTCCTCTGCAATCACTTTCGACTCGTCGAACCCGCCAATCGCCCGAAACGTATCCGCAAAGCACCAGAATAGTCCCGCCGATATGCCGCCAGGCATAATCAGCAGCATCAGGACCAGCCCCGTCAACACCACACCAACCGATTTTCGTTTCGGCACAATCGGAACACCGCCGCCGATGTATTTGCCCGACTCCAGCGCCGCCTTGATTTCGACAAACGTGTTCTCGGCCATCCTGCTGTCCGCGTCCATCGTTACCAGCACGTCACCTTTTGCCACTGCCGCACCTGCATTCCGAACGCATGAGAGACACCGTCTGTCTTCCTGAACAACAACTGCACCACGCTCCCGTGCAATACGCTCCGTCCCATCAGTGCACCTGTTCAATACGACAATCGTCTCCACATCAAATGCGCCTGTCGCTGCGGCCGCGGCTATGGAATCAAAGCAGCCCCCAATCCAATCCTCTTCGTCGCGGGCCGGCACAAGAACCGAGAATGTCATCGTTATCCCCGGGCCTGGTCTGAGCTTTCGTCGGTCTGCCGCATTCTTGAAAGCCAGCTTTTCGCATCGTCGCATTCGGCGCCCATCAATTCGAAGATGAATCTCGTGCCTGCCGGCGCGTTCTGCCGCAGCCGCACAATCGCCTCTTCGTCGATCCAGGCAAGAACATGAACCGGCGCCTCCGGTCCTCCGAAATGTTCCGTGAGTGGATCCCATCCTTTGCTCGCCGCCACCCTGTTGAACCCGTAGAAGCCCGGGATTCTCTTGAACAATTCGAACTGGTGTTCGGCATCGGCACAGCAGTGCATGCCCAACCCTCCGAATGTCTCCGCCAGATCCTGCAGTTCCGGCAGGCAGAATTCCACGAACACATCCTGGCTAAACGCGCCGCACTCATCATTTGACAACCACGGCGCCATTTCAGGCGGAGACCACACCGAAGGACAATGGCACGCGCTGCAATTCGGAAACTCTTTTCTGAATTCCGTGATGAACGTCTTCAGGAGCCCGGCGCACTTTGTCACAAGCCGTTTCACTGAGTCTTTTGTTTCATCAAGCATGATGGAACAGAGAAAATCGCTCTTCTCCCAGATCAGTGCAGCCGTGTCGAAGCCGCTCTGGATATCCGGCGGCCCGAGATACACGTTCTTGCCGAGTTCTGTCTCCACTGCGCGCGCCAGCTCGAAGATGCGATAGAGCGCCGGCGACTTCCATATGTCCGGCTCCTCAATC
The DNA here is from genome assembly GCA_004525935.1 of Lentisphaerales bacterium. Lineage (GTDB taxonomy): Bacteria > Verrucomicrobiota > Kiritimatiellia > SPBP01 > SPBP01 > SPBP01. Next base: position 1,578 of record SPBP01000122.1, read on the forward strand.
CCATCCGCCTCGTCCGAGCTGTGGACAAGCGGCAGCGCGCAGGCATTACTGTCCGCAAACCGATGTACCTCGCATCCGAATGCCGCCGCGTATATATGCGTGCCGGTCGTCATCCGTGCACATGGCACGTTGTCATGGTCCACCTCTTCCAGCAAGCGAAGCTGTCGCTCGTAGTTCTCCACCACCCACGGCACCCAGTTTCTTACCGGTTTCTCCGATAACGTGAAGTCATAGTCCGGGTGTTCACAGATCCCGACAATCGGCGGTTCGCAGCAATAGCCGTGTCGTTCGAACGGTCCCTTCGCGAACATGTTACGGAGAAACTCTTCGTTTCTCTTCATTCTGCGCTCCATCAGAATACCCCTCCCGGCCAAACGCCTTGTCAGTTGTCAAGATATGCGCGTGTGACTATCTTGTCTCGACTCAGCCCGATGATCAAACAGCATCGCATCGCACCCGGCGCCTTCTTGTTGTAGCCCATGTACCCGATGTCATACTCATACAAGCGTGTGTCGACAATCGTCGCTCCAATTATGTCACGGTCCGGCTTGCCCAGCAGTTCGACCACCTCATCGGCAGTCATTCCAATCAGGTCATGCGTTTCGAGCAGGTCCTCCGCCATGTACCCTCGCTGCTCACCATCTGCCGATGCCCACTCCTCCACACTGAACGAGGTCCTGGCATAACCGTGATATGATTGCCGATTGACATAGTACCATCGGTATCCGTATGTGCCCGCAAGCGCAAGCCCAACCCCGGCAACTGCCACAAAAACAGCAGATCGTCTCCTCATCACTACAGCCTCCTCTTAACGCCGCCGACTCTAACACAACGACCTGCTGTCTGTCAGGTCTCGATGTTCAGGTTTCGGGGGAACTGACTGTGTGTGGGTATGTGAGTGTGGGAGTGTGAATCGTCCTCGGCCTCGGCCCCACGCGCACAAGCGTCGCGGGACGGGCCCCGCGTGCCAGGCCGTAGTCCCAACCTCGAAGAGAGTCGGGAGACAAAGGCTGGTCCTCGATAGCCATGTCTCCTTTTCGAGGACGAGGACGAGGACCATTGGGGCCCGCAAAATCACGCCGCAAGCCGATCCCGACGAAACCAGGCAGGTGCCCGAGGTGTGGCGAACCGGCATCAGTCCGAGAGAACCTGCCCGCAATGCAAACTGCTGGCAAACCCACACCCACCAGATCCGGAGGCTCCACCCATCGGCGTTTATCGGCGGTTGCATGTTCATTATCGTCTGCTGAACCCATCGCCTACCTCCACCGCCGGTGCGCCCACAGGTACTGCTCAGGCGCCAGGCGAATCGCCGCTTCCAACCTGCCATTCAACTCCTTCAACACCCGCCGCACATCCTCTTCCTTATTCCCCGTCGGCTTATACGTGAACGGCCCCTCAGCATGCAGCTCATACCTCATCTCACCGATCCTGATGCAATACCCGAAGCATAACGGTGCGCCGCTAATCAGGTGCAGCATCGCAATACCCGAATGTGTCGACGCCGGCCTGCCGAAAAACTCCACCATCATCCCGCGATCAATCGCATACTGGTCAACCATCAGCGCAAGCACATGCCCTTCCTTCAGCACCCGCAGGAACCGGCTCGTGTCCGACGAATCATGCTTCGGCATCAGGTAAAAACCATCCTTCGGTCGTTCCCTCAGCATGATCTTGTTTACGTACGGGTTATTCATGCCGCGGCTCACTCCCGCCACCGGCTTTCCGCGGGAAAGCAGCTGAGCCGCAATTTCAAAGCTTCCGAAATGGCCAGTGGCAAGAATAATGCCCTGTCCCGGATCCTTCAGTAGCTTCTCCAGTTCCGGCGCCACGCAGAGCTTCATCCGCTCCGCAACGTCCGGTCTGGCAAAAAGCGTTCTCGACTTGAGCGACTCGATCAGCAGCGTACCCACATGCCGAAACGACTCCCGTGCGATCCTGGATGCCTCCGTGCGATCTGTCGTTATTCCGCAGGCCATGATATTCGCAATCGAGATTCGACGCCGCCGGATGTTAAGCACATACCAGATATCCGCCAGCCTCCGCGCCAGCCAGACTGCCGGTCGAAACGAAAGAATCCTGAACATCGCCAGCGTAGGCAGGAGCAGGAGAAACTCCAGGATATATCGTAAGTGCTTCATCAGAACCGTTATTCTGTTACCCCGAAAAAAACGATCTTCGCGCCCGGCTTATCGAATGTTGCGTCAATACGAGCCCGGCCGTCCTCGCCCTGGCTCACAACCAGGCCCGCATCAGCCTGGCACTCTGTCACCACGCGGTTCTTCGTTACGCAGGAATAGCTCCCACCGAACGGGGCGAATATCACCACAACCCCCTTCCCCGTTGATGAACATATCTTCTCGTGAATTTCCGGGCATCCACCCACCCGTCCCGTCCGCACCGGAAACGCCGCCGTAATATCGTCACGCACCTGCTTGTAAAGGCCCAGCTGCCAGCCGAAAAGCGCCACGCCTTCCTTCGACACCGAGAGCGGATCGCCCCAGATTCCGTTCTGACCGAGAATCAGCGAGGCAATATTGATCCAATGCGAATCCAGTCTCGCTTTCACCGTCTTAAGATTCTCGTCAAACCGTTTCGTGTTAACCCGCCAGTCACCCGTCTTCTCATACCAGCCCGTATCCAGCACGAACACATCCACGCCCATCTCCGCAGCCACATCGATTTCCGCCAGCATCCGTTCCTGGTTCATGGAATCCAGGAACTTCTTCTTATTCCACCACTTGTTCCGTTCCTGGTAACTCCACGTGTTGTAATAGATGTACGGCTTCCGACTCTCCATGTTCGGCGTCAGTCGTTTCAGCACGAACGTGCGGTACGCCTCGGCAAGGTCATCCTCACTCCCCGAAATCAGTGCCGTCTGCATCCAGATCGTTTCGAACGAATGGTCCGGATCAAGCGTCTGCCCGTTGCAATAGTTGCCTTTCCTGGCGCGCAGGCTCACACTGCGCTCACCCGAAAGATGATATTCAAGAAACGCATCAGGCGTCTGCGACCCGTGTTCATACGCCATCAGCATTATCTTCTTCTCGTCATTCGCAACCAGCATCGGGCCCATAACCGGCACCTTGTAGTCGAACAGGCGCTGGGGCACATCGTTCTCCGTCAGTCGGAAACTGTGAATGCAATCATCGAACTCGCCGAATCGTACTTCCTTACATACCGGCAACTCGTTCAGGCTCAAGCTGAAATATGACAGGTTATCCTGGCCCGCTTTCTTGGTGAGTGTCCTGCGGCCCTCGCATTTCAGGCGATACCGGAAGCGCAACACCGGGTTCCCTGGTGCAACACGGAACACCAGCTCCAGCGTCAGGTCAGGAATCTTTTCCAGCGGTGCCGAGTATGTATGTTCCATTACGTCGTTCGGCAGGTTCCGGCTCGACTTCGGAATCCTGCCCTTCTTGAGAACCGCCGGCACCAGTTCGCCATCAATTTCGAAGACCGGCGCAGCAACGGTCAGGTCTGTGCCGCTGCAAGACGAACGATAACGCCACAGGCATGATTCCTTCCCATCCACTTCGATTCCATACGACAGTTCGCTCACTCGTCTCTTCCGTTATGTTGTTTTTCGCAAGCCATCCTCAATGGCCCAAGGACCGTACCAGACCAATCCCGTCTTGTGAAGAGCGAACGGCAAGCGCCTTCGGGTCAGGTGTGTGTGGGTCTGCCAGAAGCTGGGCGAGCCGATGTCACGTGGAGAATGACCCGGCGTGATAGTCTTCCGGCCTGAAGATCCTTATCGCGCGACTACGCACTAGACATCCGCGGCGGACCGACTAGGGATTCTGGATGCTCTTTACCTGCGAGCCATCGACCGGAATCGTCTCATCTTTGGCTTCCACGGTGAATGTGCCTAGTTTCACCTTCCCTTTGGCTATGTCTCCGTTGCGGAGCCGCAGCTCTGCCGCGCCATTCTTCCCCGAGAACTCTACGGCAACGATTTTCTCCATCGTGAAGACCACATCACCGAAAGAGAACGTCACAATGATCGAGGGGAATGACGGCTTGCCTATGACCGTCGAACCATCTGCAAGTGTAAAAAGCAGCTCGCCATGTGCAGTCCTGCGAACCTCCTTGGGTGCAAGGATGGTGGCCTCCTTCTTCTCAGGCTGGCCCGACGAGGTCGGTGTTGGCCGCCGATTCTTGGTGAACATCCCCTTTCTATCCAGGGACGACGGAGGGCCTCCCCCAAAAGCCATCACGACACTCGCCGGCTCTCGACGCAGCGAATGGGCCAAACCGGCCTTCTCACCGCTGGTCGTCTCTGCGAGACGTATGGTGAGCAGTTGCTGGAATCTCGGCATCTGTTCCACTGTCCAATCGTAAAAACGACACGGCTTGCGCGTCATGTTCGGATCGAGCTTCAGTCTCTTGATCAGCTCCTTGTTCAGTGGCGAGGTCGTCTTTGCGACCATGTTGTCTGTCGGTCCGCCGCCCATGTCCAGCCTTGTAAGAGAAGCCAGGGCGGTGAGGGCCAGGCACGGAGACTCTTTGTAGATGGACTCGAACAGATCCAGGACTTCGGCCCTCTTTCCATTGTACATCTTGGGCACCAGCAGGCAGTACTTCAGGAGAATCTGGTCCGGCGATCCATTCTTAATTGCTTCTTCAAGATCCCTGATGACTTCCTTCCTCTGTCCGGGATCAGCCACCGCCTTATGCTTGAGTATCCAGCCGCCATGATGCACGCTTTCGATCAGTCCCGACTTAACCTTGTTGAGATAGTCCTCCCAGGGGGCAACGGATGGCCTGCCGGCGTAAGCGTCGGCCTCTCGCATTCTTTCTTCAAAGGTATCATCCCCGTCATTCATCCGCTTCTCGATCAGCTTCAGGAGCCTGTCGTCCGAAATAGCCGGGCTGCCGAGGCCAGGAACAATGACCCTTGGGAAAGGGTAGAACAGAGCACAGAATTCGGGATCTTCGCCGAAGGCCTTCGCGTCGGGATCCTTCTCGCCGTTGCGGTTGTGATTGGCTATTGCCAAGTAGAACTTTTCCAGCCTCCGGAAGAATGGTACGGGCATCTGTGCTTTCACGGCACGTGCTTTGCCGTATTCCAGGTTGACTAGTGCTGCATACAGATCGGCGAATTCGACGAGCCATTGAGCGCTCCGTCTGTCAGACATGCTTGCGTCGATCCACTCTCTTGCCAGAGCCGTAGCACGCGGCGGGAAATCGGTAACGGCAGCCTGGGTCTCGGGCGAGAGTGCGAGGTTAACGCTGCGAAGAAGTTTGGCAAGTTCACGCCGACCACTGCACGGCCGGAACCCGCTTCTTCGTGCCCACATCAAGCCCGTCACTCGCAGTGTCATGATCTCGCCATTCCTGTTCAAAAGCAGGTCGGCGAAGTCTTGAGATCCGTTCCACATAGTTGCGAGCGTGTACTCACCAAATCCATAAAACCGAATTGAGTCAATCGCGAGGATCAGGTCATCTTTGTGCAGTCCCGCCTTTTGAGCGGGGCTGTCCCGGTTTACTTCCAGCAACCTCAAGCCCGACTGTTTCGTCCGCTCGATCCTTTGGGCGGAGATTATCTCACCAGTCAGAACATCCCGGGTCACAGGAATCTCACCCCGTACCGGAATCTGCAAACACATGAACGCACCAAGGGCTGCCAACAATACCATCAGCCCCCTGCGCCGAAAAGAACGGACCCTCCTAGGGTCAGCCCTTATAATAGAGAATAAGGACATTCATGCCTTCTTTCCACTTAGTGTTTTCTCAAGTCGCTCGACCAGCCTGCGCAACTGACGGTCCGATCGTATCATCTTATCGAGATTTCGCAACTGACAACTCACAGCTACCCC
>SPBP01000094.1 GCA_004525935.1 Lentisphaerales bacterium
CTTGCGAGGTTTCTGCTTCGACTTTCGTTCGGGTTTCTTCTTCATTGTAACTTGGCACCCTCCCTGCTCGCGATGGGTTGTCGGTTTAGCACCCCAGAAAGACGCGGGAAGGTAGCACGGCGGTCGAAGGACTGTCAACGGGTTTTGATAAAGAACTACACAGAGTGCGATCGGCCCGAAACCCATGCCTGAATGTCTTCGGGAAGAGGTGAAATTGAGAGTATGCGACATGGGGTTAACTGGCCGGTTTCGGAAGGGACTTCGACTTCTTCATTCACCTTCCTGCCACGGATCTGTTGTGCCAGGCGGCTTCTCGAAGAGACAATGCCTATTGAGTGATCACTGTCCCACTCTCCGAGCACATGGTAGACGAGCTCGGTTCCGTCGGGAAAGCCGAGGGCGACGGTTGTACCCGGCCTGACAGCGTCACAGGAAACGCTCTCGAAGTAGGTGCCTTTGATGCGAGTGAGTTCAAGTTCAAGAGCATCTCTTCGGGCGAGGAGAATCGACTGCTCCTCCTTGGCTGCCTTGTAGGCATGGTTCTCCTTCAGGTCGCCATAGCTGCGCGCAAGGGCTATGGCCTTAGCATTGTCTGGGATACCCTTACGCTCGAGACGTTCAAGCTCGGCCGTGCGCAGGTTGAGACTATGCCACGAGGTGTAGCCGCCATCCTGATCCTCATTCTCGGGCTCCTTCGATTCACTTGCGAGTACAACCTGTAGCTCGGGGCGAATTGAAACCATGCGAGCGATCAGTGTGTTCCTGTCTATGCCACTCCAACTGATCGAATTCCTGAGCAGGAGGACGAGGTTCTCCACTTCCTGGCGATCCATCCGCCCCAGAACATCACCGAACCATTTTCTGTCGTCAAGCAGTTGTCGAAGGCGTCTCTGTGCCTTGAGTCCTTCGCCAGAGCGAGTAGTTTGCAGCTCGAGCATGATCCTGTCCATCAGATCGGCAACGCTTCCGAGTTGCCATTCTGAAACGAGGCCCGGTTGTTTGGCTATTATGCACAACATCTCGGCGCTTTGAGAGCGCGTCAAAAAGTATTCTCGAAACGAATGAACGATTGAATGATCGCTGTCTACGGGCTGAAGAAGTGAGAAGGTTTCGCCGAGTAGCGTGAGCGACATCTGCTGAAGTGTATGTGAGAAGAGCTCCACAGCGCGTTCCGGCTGATGAGCGTAAAGACCGGCCAGAAAATGACGAATCTGTTTTGCGGAAAGGTGTTTGGATGCGTCGATGAACGAGGTCCCTGAGAAGAACGAGTCGAGCAGTGAGTTCATTTCGGTTTGCGGCACGTCGACATGGAGTTGGTGCAGGCAGGAAAGCAGACGCGCTTCCAGGGCGGGCCGTCTCTTCGAGAAAGCAGAGAACGCAGAACTGACTGCTGTCCGCAGAAGCGCGGCTGTTTCTGGTTCTGAACGGAGCACAGAGATATCGCCAGAGGATATGAGTTCCTCGATTGATGCGGCAATGTTCTCTGGCACCTTCTCGGCGGCTAGAGCGGCAAACCAAGCTGTGTCGAACTGCTTCTTTTCATCGAGGACGGCGATCACCTCATTATGTTTCGCAGGAATCACGACGAGTGGGTCGCTCTTGAGGGCCTTGCGTGCATTGGACCAGAAGGGCTTCCAGTCAGCTTCTGTGATGAGCTTGTCACGGATAAGGACGTCGTGCAACAGGGCAACACTCATCCCGCCATAGCTCTGCAACGCGAGCTTCACAAGTTGGCCGGGCTCGGACGAAGTCCTGGACTTGAACTCCTCGGGGTTTCGATATGCGATTGCCAGGATATGGTCCTCGGGGAGGACGCTCAATACCTCGGCCGCGTATGAGAGCGACATTTCGTGGTCTTTCCTGGTCCGAAAGTCAACGTGGATCTTCTTGTAGAAGACATCAATGCGTCGGATGATCCCGAACCCCCACGTCTTGTCGTAGCACAACTTGTCGGGGGCGAATGTACGCAGATTGGCAAGCCTGGCGAGGCACGACTGCACCGGCATATCGGTGTTGAAGCCGGCGGCATCGACAATAACCTTTGCTCTCTCATGCTTTCCGAGGGCTATCAATGCCTGCTCCGCGCATCTGGTCTTGAGCAGACGGTCGTTGGGATGCCATTGAGCCTGAAGCTGAAAAAGCTGAAGAAGTGAGTCTGCGGCGTTCCTGTCGGATAGGGTGGTATAGAGAAGATCAGACCACGTTTCGGCAGAAGTGGCATCGCCGGCAGCGTGAAGTTCATTCAGTGTCGAAAGCATCGACGGCAAGGGGATGGGATCCAGAGAAAGACTCGCGAGGAAGGATTCTTCGCTCGGTTTCAGCGGGGTCAGCCCCTGTTTGCTCATCTCGTTCATTCTCTTCAGTATTCCTGACCGATGCTACGGAAACGTTTCGGCGCGAAATGGAACCCACGGATAATACAGGGAGGAGATGATTGTCGACAAGTTAAATGGCGGCCCGTGCTGTCGGCAGGTTTTGCATCTTGCCAAATTGCCGAATCTCAGGTAATAGTCATCCACTTTTCCTACAGATGGCCTGAACTATGGTGTGTCGGACATTCTTGTCTGCGGGGCAACATGGAAGAACGCAGGGCATACATTGTGCTGAATATGATGGAGGGAGTCGGACCTGTGAAGGTCCGCTCGCTCGTCGCCACTCTTGGTTCGGCATCAGCTGTTCTCGAAGCCTCTATGGCCGACCTGTGTCGTGCAGATGGGGTGGGACGGGAGACGGCTTCCCGAATAGTGGACCAGCTTAAGACTCTTGATCCCGCGGCTGAGTGTGGGCGAGCATCTGAGCTTGGGATCCGAATTGTCACTTGTGTTGACCCTGAGTATCCTCGAATGCTTGCTGGTATTCATGATCCGCCGCTTGCTCTGTATGTCCAGGGGTCCTTGCCATCGGGGCACGAACGGTGGATAGCGGTTGTCGGCACACGTCATGCAACGCACTACGGCCGGGAGTTCGCTGGCCGGTTATCATTCGATCTGGCGCAGGCGGGTTGCGTAGTTGTCAGCGGACTTGCCAGGGGGATTGACACTGCTGCGCATTCAGGGGCTTTGAAAGCAAGAGGCCGAACTGTGGCGGTGCTGGGGGGAGGGTTAGATCGTGTTTACCCGGCAGAAAACAAGCCCTTAGCGGGCACGATTTGCGGGACCGGTGCTGTCATCAGCGAGTTTGTGCTGGGGCGGCAACCGGACAAAACCACCTTCCCGATCAGGAATCGAATCATAAGTGGGTTGGTCTCGGGTGTTGTTGTTGTCGAGGCAGCGTTGAGGAGCGGGGCGATCATTACGGCTGAGCAGGCTCTTTCGCAGGGGCGTACGGTTTTTGCCGTACCCGGGAGAGCGGACTCGCCGTTGTCGCGAGGGACACACCGGCTGATCAGGGATGGGGCATGCCTTATAGAATCGGCGGAGGATGTTCTCCGGGGATTCGACATGCTCTTTCCGGCATCCGGCAGAATTGGCCTCCAGTCACAGAGGTTCACGTTACCGGCACTGACACCGGATGAGCAGAAGGTTGTTGTTTTGCTTCAGGATGGCAGTTGCGACGTCGATGGGCTTATCCGGCAGTCGGGGCTGGATGCGGCTGCCGTGGGGGTGGTATTGCTTGGATTGGAAATGAAGAAAGTGGTGCAGATGCTTCCTGGTCGCGTTGTGGAACTTACTGCCGGGGCGCAAGACCGGCTGCTCTGTACCGAAAGGGTTGGCTGAAATCACGGAGGATGCATGAGTCAGAAGCTCGTAATTGTAGAATCTCCCGCGAAAGCGAAGACGATAGGAAAGATCCTTGGCGCAGATTATGTCGTCAAGTCTTCGGTTGGGCACGTCGTGGATCTACCGGTCAAGCGTTTCGGGGTTGATATAGAGAATGGCTTCCAGCCCGAATACGTTGTTGTTAAGGGGCGGAAGAAGGTGGTTGACGATCTCGTGCGCACTGCAAAGGGATCGGGAGATGTATATCTTGCGCCTGATCCGGATCGTGAAGGGGAGGCTATAGCCTGGCATTTGCAGACACTACTTGCAAAAGCGGACAAGGCTCTTTGTTTCCACCGTGTTTCGTATAACGAGATCACTCCGAAAGCGGTGCGTGCCGCGTTCGACAATCCTCGCAGCCTTGACATGAACAGGGTAAATGCGCAACAGGCCAGGCGCGTTGTCGATAGAATCGTGGGCTACAGGGTGAGCCCGTTGCTGTGGAAGAGAATCAGCAGGGGCCTGAGCGCCGGACGTGTGCAATCTGTAGCATTGCGGCTCCTGTGCGAGCGAGAAAAGACGATCAGGAACTTTATTCCGGAGGATTATTGGATCTTCGGCGCACTTGCCCGCAAGCTGATAGCTCCGGTGGAGCCGTTCAAAATAAGGCTTACTAGAATCGATGGGGAGAAAGCGGAAATCAAAAGCAGTGAGCAATCCGAGGCAGTGCTCAAGGACCTCAGCCAAAGAAAGCTGCGTGTCAAGAAAGTGACTGTGCGGGATGTATTTCGCAACCCGTATCCCCCTTTTATAACGAGCACTCTGCAGCAGGCAGCCTCGAGCGTATACGGCATGTCACCGTCCGCCACCATGTCTAATGCCCAGCATCTATATGAGGGCATCGACATAGCCGGTGAGGTGGTCGGGCTCATAACATACATGAGGACCGATTCATGTACCATAGCAGCTGAGGCCATCGAAGCGTGCCGGGGGATGATAAAGGATAAGTTCCCACCTGAATACCTGCCTGATAAGCCCAGGTTGTATAAGAGCCGTGCGGGTGCACAGGGAGCTCATGAAGCGATTCGTCCGACTGATGTGGCCCGTACCCCTGAGACTCTTGCGGGCACGCTGGGTCCGACGGAGTTGAAGATATACGAACTTATCTGGAAGCGGTTTGTTGCCAGCCAGATGACTGCGTCAAAGACATCGCAACGAACTGTTGAAATAGATGCGGAGACAGAGACCGAGGGTAGGTCCTATACCTTTCTGGCCAGTGCTTCGGAGTTGGTGTTCCCGGGATTCACCACAGTCTTTGGTGCGGTGGCGGAGTCTGAAAAGACTGACAAGGACGACGAGGATGATGAGGCGGCAAAGCTCCCTCCGCTTGCCGAGGGAGAGCCCCTTGAATGTCTGGAATGGCTGGGTGAGCAGAAAAGCACCAAGCCCCCGAACAGGTACTCAGAAGCCGCCCTGGTGCGTGAGCTCGAGCAGAATGGAGTTGGTCGCCCGAGCACATATGCCCAGATCCTATCTACATTGAACCAGCGCAATTACGCCAGCCGCGAGAGAAGGACTCTTTTCCCAACCGAACTAGGTGAGAAAGTCAGCGACTTCCTGGTATCACGTCTCGGCGAACTCTTTCAGGTTGGCTTCACAGCCAAGATGGAAGAGAGCCTGGATAAGATAGAGGAAGGGGAGTTGGCATGGGAGGCCATGGTCGGCGAGTTCTACGAGAAGTTTGCCGTCTGGTTCGAGAAGGCGAAAGGGCCTCCGGCCGACACCGCGAAGGTATTGTTCGTTCTTGAGAAGTTGGAGGTCATTCGAGAGTGGGCACCAGAGGTCAAACACGGCAAGCGGACGTACAGTGATGCCAAGTTCGTTGAGTCGATCAGGGAGCAGCTTGTCGAAGGAGCGAAGCCCGTCACCGAAAGGCAACTCACAGCGCTGGTCCGGCTTGCATGCAGATACGAGGATCAGATTGATGGAATCAGGAAGATAATTGAGGATGCCGGGCTTTCAGATATGGCGGCAGAATCCGACGCCGGTTCGTCTCGTCCATCGGAAAACACCCTGAAGAAACTTGATCTCCTGAAGGAAGTGGAATGCCAGGCGCCCGCAAAAAGGGGAAAGAGAACATATGATGACAGGAAATTCATTGATTCCCTTCGTCGTCAGGCAGACAGCGGGAGGTCTCTGTCTGTCGGCCAGCGACGTCAAGTGGATCGGCTACTGCTAAAATACTCATCGCAGATCCAGGGGTTCGATGAGCTACGAAAGGAACTGGCGATTGAAGAGCCTGTCGCAGGGGATGATGCTGGCGTGATCCGGGCTATGTTGGATTCCATGGGAGGGGTCAAGGACTGGCGCGAACCCACGACCAGGGGAAACCGGGTCTTTGACGACCACTCATTCTATGAATCGCTTTCTCAGCAGTTCCGTGAGAGAGGCTCACTTTCTCCGAGACAAGTTGCTGCATTGAAGCGGTTGTCTAACAAATACAAGGATCAGATCGAAACCGAGGAGTAGGATGCCTGCTGCATTGACTCCCGGTCAGTCGAAAGCAAGAGAATATGGATACTGCAGACGATCCCTGGGTATCGCACTTCATTCAGTACATGAGAAGTGAGCGAAACGCGTCTGAGCATACCGTGCGTGGATATGTCAGTGATATATGTCAGTTCGTCGTGGATTCTGCTGGTGGCACTGTGGTTGAGCGTATTGATTGGACCGGTTATGATCGTTTTTCCGCGAGGCGATTCCTGATGGGATTTCAGAAAGCCGGGCGGAAACCCTCCACTACCGGTAGAAAACTTTCGAGTCTTCGGTCATTCTTCAGATTCCTCGAAAGGGAAGGGCACGTGTCGTCCAACCCCTTTGCCAGTTCGGTGTTTCCGAAACGAGGTCGCAATCTGCCGGACGTACTGTCGATTCCGGAGGTCGAACGATTGCTTGCTGCACCGCTCAGGATCTTCAGAAGGGAGAAGCGCCGGCTGAAGGGCGATATGGCACTGCGGACGGAGTACGCTGCCTTCAGAGACGCCGCTATTCTTGAAACGCTCTACAGCTCTGGAATGCGTGTTGCGGAGCTCACTGCCATGAAGGATGGCATGCTTGACATGATTTCTGGAGTCGCGCAGGTTCGTGGAAAGGGTCAGAAGGATAGGCTATGCCCTATCGGCCGACACGCCCATAATGCACTGAAGGAGTCCCTGTCCAGAAGAGATGCCATCTGGCCGGTTTCGGGCGGGCGGAGCGGCAGGGAGCGGCCAGTGTTCTGCAACCTGAGGGGGTCTGCAATGACACCACGCTCAGTGGAACGTATTGTGAAGAAATGTCTTATGGACGCCGAGTTGGACTCAGGTTTCTCGCCTCATTCGTTGAGGCATTCGTTTGCTACTCATATGCTTGACGCGGGTGCTGATCTGCGCAGCGTCCAGGAGTTGTTAGGCCATTCGAGCCTTTCCACGACGCAGATTTACGCTCATGTCAGTGTTGAGAAATTGAGGAAGGTTTATGAGGAAGCTCATCCCCGTGCGTAGAGGGATCTCGATATGCTCTGGTTGATATACAATATCATGTTTACGATTGGCTTTCTGCTTCTTCTGCCGGGATTCCTACTCCGCATGAGGCGGAGAGGCGGGTACCGCAGAGGATTTCTTGAGCGAGTTGCAGTTATCTCGCGCGTTAAGCGAGATCTGATAGCAAGCAAGCCCCGCATCTGGATACACGCTGTAAGTGTTGGAGAGGTTACGGTGGCCCTGGAGTTCATTTCCGAATTCAAGAGGCAGCGTTCCGATCTCGGTTTTGTTGTGACGACCACCACTTCGACGGGTCACGCCATTGCGGAGCGGAAGCTGGCAGCGAGTGATGTGCTTCTCTATTTCCCTGTGGATTTTCCGTGCGTGATGAGAAGAGCCCTTTCCGCAATATCGCCACGCGCGATATTGCTGGTTGAGACTGAGCTCTGGCCCAACATGATCAGGTTGGCGGGTAAGCGCGGAATTCCGGTGGCTCTGGTGAACGGACGAATCTCTGCCAGGTCGGAAAAGGGCTAACGGCTGATGCGCAGGTTCTTTACCGCAGGGATCAACATGTTGAATGCTGCATTCGTCCAGACGGATGAGGACCTTGCCAGACTGTTGTCTCTTGGCCTCAGAAGCGATCTGGCCAGGGTCTCGGGTTCAGCGAAGTATGATGTCGCCCGCAGCGACGGAGTGCAGGGAGACAATGCCAGGGCGGTTCTTGCCGCTGTTGGCTTCGGTGGTGAGGATAGAATCATTGTTGCGGGATCGACCTGGCCGGGGGAAGAAGAGATTCTCCTCGAGATCTTCAGCAAATTGAAGGAGTCGTTTGCAGGGCTGAGGCTGGTCCTTGTGCCACGGCATTTCGAGCGTGCCAATGCAGTGGAGTCCGCTATTCAGAAATATGGCTTTGGTTCCATCAGGCGGAGTGGGGTCGGCGCCGAAACGGCGGGTCCGCAGTCTAGTGTGCCGGATGTGCTGCTTGTGGACACTACGGGCGAACTTGTGGGGTTCTATGAGTGTGCAAGTGCTATATTCGTTGGCAAAAGCCTGACACAGCACGGCGGTCAGAATGTCATCGAACCTGCGGCATTGGGCAAAGCCATTGCGGTAGGGCCAAACATGGAGAATTTTCCGGAGGTGGCTGCGGACTTTCTTTCAGCGGACGCAATGGTGCAGGTCCGGGATGCTGCCGAGCTCGAGGCAATCTTCAGAAAGTGGCTTGAGGCCCCGGACGAGGCACGATCCTTTGGGGCAAGGGCTGCGAGCGTCGTTCATGCGAAGCGCGGCGCAGTAGCCTCAGTGGTGCAAAGCCTTCTGTCCGACGTACTTACAGAACGCCAGCAGGGCAAGTGATTGTTGACCGCTGGGGGC
>SPBP01000243.1 GCA_004525935.1 Lentisphaerales bacterium
CATCAAGGACGCCAGGGCCAAGGTGATGATCCGGCCGACACTGACGATAAACGGCGTGCCGGCAGCACTCTCACTCATCGAAGAACCGTCACTCACGATCACATCGAAGGACTTGGATGGAGTGTCAACAACGGCTCGTATCAAGGAGTTGAAACTGACGTCAGCCGAGGAGTTCGTTCACGAATTCCAGGTCCCTGAGAATACGTCGCAGATCACGTTCGCCGTGAACGGCAAGATTCAGAGCCTGAGCGAAAACAAGAAGCTCGACCTCTCGGCACAGAGGCGATTCATGCTGAACCGGATCAACACGACCGACAACGTCCTCGATCTCCATTTGAGTCGAGTGGAGTCCGGCTATGTCCTCGATGTGCTCGGCAAATCCGGCGAACGGATGCCCGATCGCCCGGTTACACTCTCACTGAAGCACCGTGACTTCAAAGAGCGGGTCCACGCCGTGGTCCAGAGCGATGCCAACGGTCGGATCGATCTGGGCATGCTGGAAGATATCGTATACTTATGGGCAGTCGGTCCCGAAGGCGTTGATCGCTCGTGGGCTGTGACCGAACAGGACAGTCACACATATCGTTCCACTATCAACGGCCGTGTCGGAGAAGCAATAACGATCCCATACATGGGTAAGATGCAGGAAGCTGATCGGGCCCACTTCTCTCTGCTCGAGAAGCGGTCGGATACATACTTGAAGGATTGGCTCACGTCTGCCTCGATTTCCGGAGGCTTCATGAAACTTACCGGCTTGCCCGCCGGTACCTATGATCTGCTCATGAAGGAGAAGGGAACGCGCCTCACAATCAACATTACACCGGGCGATGTTCGTAACGGCTATGCTCTCGGTGCCAATCGCCTGCTGGAAATCAAGAACCCCGCGCCGCTCCAGATAACCACCATCGTTCCATGTGAGGATGAACTTCGTATCCAACTCGAGAACAGCACACCTCTCACTCGTATCCACATTATCTCTGCGCGATTCCGGCCCTGCTACGACGTGTTCACGTCGCTGACCGGCATACTTACGGGGCCGCACAGCATCAAACCATCAAAGCTCGACTCCGTCTACGTTTCCGGGCGCAACATCGGCGATGAGTACCGCTACATCCTCGAACGCAAGTACGCCCGGAAATATCCCGGTAACATGCTGGCAAGACCGAGCCTGCTCCTGAATCCATGGGCACTGCGACAGACCGAGATGGGCACGGAGATACTGACGTCCCCAATGGTCTCAAGAGGTCTCTACGGAGCGCGCACAGGTGGCGGCAGGGCTGCCGCAGTCGGTCGGCACGGCGGCGGCGGCGGTTCGATGGATGGCTCCTTTCCCGGGCTCGATTTCCTTCCGTCACCGTCGGTTGTGCTCGTCAACCTCAAGCCGGACAAGAATGGACTCATCACAATTCCGCGCGAGAAGCTTGGTGAGGGGCAGCAGATACATGTCGTGGCAATCAATCCGGAGAACACCGTCTATCGTTCGATAGTTGTTCCAGAGACCAGGCTCGTGGCAAGGGATCTACGACTCAGGGATGGCCTTGATCCGGCAAAGCACTTTACAGAGCAGAAACAGATCACCGTTCTTGACAGTGCTTCAAGCCTTGTGATCGGCGATATCGCGACGTCGGAGATTGAGGGCTACGACACAGTTGCGAAAGTCTATCGGCTCTATTCCACGCTCTGCGAGGACCCCGCTCTGGCTGAGTTCGGCTTCGTAACCGATTGGCCGAACCTGAAGCCGGCGGAACAGAAAGAAAAGTTCTCAAAATATGCGTGCCATGAACTGAACATCTTTCTCTACAAGAAGGATCCGAAATTCTTCCAGACCGTAATTCTGCCGTACCTGAAGAACAAGAAGGACAGAACATTCATGGATCACTGGCTGATCGGCGACGGTCTGGATGATTATCTGAAGCCGTGGGCCTATGGGCAATTGAATATCGCCGAACGTATTCTGCTTGCCCATCGGATCAAGGAAGAGGCCCCCGCCGGCGCTCGACACCTCAAAGACCTTCAGGATCTCGTTCCGCCGGATCTCGATCGTCTGGATGAGCTCTTCATGACCTCAATCAAGGGAAGTGCGCTGGAGACAGGTGGGTATCGACAGGAGTTGAGGAAAGTCAGGCAGGAATTGCAGGATAGCGTCATGGCCATGGAGGTCGTGGAGATGGACGCGGCTTCTCCAGAGCCGAGAGCCCGACGCAGAAAGGGGGGGGGAGCTGCTTCGCCCGATGCCGATATGGAGATGGCCGAGGAACTCGAGGAGGATGTCGACAAGCGCGGGGCGATTCGCCAGTTCTACCGCGTACTGGATAAGACACAGGAATGGGCCGAGAACAACTACTACCATCTGCCTATCGAGCTCCAGAATGCATCGCTCGTAACCGTCAATCCGTTCTGGACCGACTATGCGAACTATTCAGGCAAGGGCCCATTCCTCTCCGCACACATGGCTGAAGCATCACACAGCTTCACGGAAATCATGATGGCGCTGTCGGTCATGGACCTGCCATTCAAGGCCGCAGAGCCGGCAACCGAGTTTGACGGCGCACAGATGACCATGATGGTGGAAGAACCGACAATCGCCTTCCATAAGGAGATCAAGGAAAGCGTCTCCGAGAAGAGTGCAACACCTCTGCTTGTGAGCCAGAACTTCTTCCGTGCAAGCGATCGATATCGCTACGAGAACGGTGAGAAGTTCGATAAGTACGTTACAGACGAATTCCTCACACATGTGGTCTACGGCTGCCAGGTAGTGATGACAGACCCCACATCGTCTCCACTCAAGCTCGATGTGCTGCTCCAGATTCCGCAGGGCGCCATCCCCGTGAACAGTGGGTTCTTCGCACGGAGCAAGCCGGTCCGGCTCAGTCCTTACTCGACGACAACCTTAGAGTACTACTTCTACTTTCCCGCGCCCGGCGACTTCCCGCATTACCCCGTCCATGTTGCCCGGAACGGACAACTGGTTGCCTTCGCACAGCCGGTGCCCATGAAGGTTGTGGATGCGCCGACAAAGATCGACACAGCTTCGTGGGACTATGTGTCGCAGAACGGCACTCCCGCGGAAGCCCTGACCTTTCTCGACACGGACAATCCGAACAGGTTGGACCTCGCCCAGATCGCCTGGCGCATGCGCGACAAAGCGTTCTTCATCAAGACGACAGAACTGCTCACGCGCAGACACGTCTACGATCACACGCTGTGGTCATATAGCATCTTTAACGATGTCCCTTTGGCGATCCGGGAGTATCTGCAGCACGATAATGGGTTCCTTGCTCAATGCGGCGACTATCTTGATTGCATGCTAGTCACAATTGATCCAATCGTACGCAAGAGTTATCAGCACCTGGAATACAGTCCGTTGGTCAATGCCCGCTCACATCAAGTTGGCAAGCGGCGGCAGATCCTCAATGATCGTGTTGCCCAGCAGTACCACTCCCTCCTGAAGGTGCTGAGCTACAAACAGACCTTTGACGAGACGGATCGCATGTCGCTGGTCTATTACATGCTGTTACAGGATCGTATCGAGGAAGCCCGGCGTTTCTTCGTCGGGGTCGCTCCCGAACGGTCCGACATGCAGATTCAATACGACTATCTGCAGGCCTATCTGGACTTCTTCTCGCAGGACCACAAGCTGGCTCGCGCGATTGCAGCGAAGTACCGCAACTATCCGGTTGACCGCTGGCGTGAGGTGTTTGCGGACGTGATGGGCCAGATCGACGAAATTGAGGGGAAAGGCCCAGCGGTTGTTGATAGGGAAAGTCGTGAGCAACTCCAGACGAAGCTGGCGGCAACTGAGTGCGCGCTCGAATTCACGGTCGAATCGCGTAAGGCTACGGTGAACTATCAGAACGTGCCTGAGGCCACGGTGAACTACTATCTCATGGACATAGAACTGCTCTTCTCTCGCAATCCCTTTGTGCAGCAGAAAGGGGGCCAGTTCTCCTACATCCAGCCGAACCGCGTTGATCAACTCAAGCTCCCGGCATCCGGAAAGACCACGACCTTCAGTTTGCCGCGCGAGTTCTGGAACGCAAATGTGATCGTTGAGATCGTGGCCGGCGGGGTGACCAGGGCGCAACCGTATTATGCGAACTCGTTGGCAGTGCAGGTGATCGAGAACTACGGTCATCTGAAAGTGACGAATCAGAAGACCGACGTTCCATTGGCGAAGGTCTACATAAAGGTCTATGCCAGGCTGAAGGATGGCACGGTTCAGTTCTATAAGGACGGCTATACTGATCTGCGCGGTCGGTTCGACTACGCCTCGCTTAGTACGACCGAACTGGACGATGTGGACAGGCTTGCGATCCTTATCCTGTCGGAATCCGAAGGAGCGGTCATCAAGGAAGCGAACCCTCCGAAGCAGTGATCGTCCCGACACCCGTGTTCAGAGGTTCCGCCTCCTCAGGGTTTGGGTCAGCGGCTGGACTTGGGAATTAAGGGCCAAGTCTTCAGAACTGAATAGCAGATTCATCAGTGCCGCAGTGTCCCAATCCGCATTGCTCAATTTCCGAGGCGCTTAGGGACAGACACTTTATGC
>SPBP01000090.1 GCA_004525935.1 Lentisphaerales bacterium
ATACCGATCCCCGACGTATCCGGGAACCTGATGGCGGTTGTGCCCATTTCCTCCTGGAGAAACTTGATGAGCTTCTTCACTTCGGGCGTACCTTCCGCCCATTCTATCCCGGCGTAGATATCCTCAGAATTCTCCCTGAATACGACCATGTCCGTCAGGTCCGGCCTCTTCACAGGCGACTCGACGCCCTTGAACCATCGCACCGGCCTCTGACATACGTAAAGATCCATGCGCTGCCGGATTGCAACGTTCAACGACCTGATCCCCCCGCCGACAGGCGTCGTCAGCGGTCCCTTTATGCCAACCAGGCACTCGCCTATGATCTCAAGCGTCTCCTCCGGCAGCCATGCGTCCGGACCGTAGACCTCGGTCGCTTTCTCGCCTGCGAACACTTCCATCCAGAATATCTCACGGGAACTACCATAAGCCTTCTTCACAGCGTTGTTCCATACGAACATCGCCGCTTTCATTATGTCAGGACCGATTCCATCCCCTTCGATATAGGGGACAACCGGACGATCCGGAACAGACAGGTGCCCGTCAGCACCCATAACGATCCGATCAGCCCCGGAAGGAACTTGCACCTTGCCGCTGCTCACCATGTTCTCTCCCTTCTCTCGTACTACTTCCCGGCCTGCCTCGTATGATTAAGAAGCCCACCTGCAATCAGAATTGCCGCCTGTCTGTCCGACACGTCCACACTGGTCCGGATTTCCTTCTGACGAGTTTTGTTGAACACAGTGATTTCCCGCTTCCCGCCGCCCATCAGGGCCTCAGATGCCTTCGGAATCTCGATTTCATCGCCGGCCATCAGGTTCTCGTAATCTCCCTTCTTTACAAGAATCAACGGGAGAATGCCGAAGTTCACGAGATTGGCCATGTGAATCCGTTCAATAGACTTTGCGATCACAGCCTTCACCCCTAGGTACATGGGGCAGATCGCCGCATGCTCACGACTGGACCCCTGCCCGTAGGACTCTCCTGCGACAATGATGTTGTGATGCCCGCTGTCCCTGGTCGTTGCCGCTCGCTTTGCGAAGTCAGGGTCAATCCGTTCGAAAACAAACTCCGCATATTGCCCGATATTGGACCGATACTTCAATCGCTGTCCCGCAGGCATGATATCGTCCGTTGTGATCTTATCGCCCACCGTTATGGCAACCGGTCCAGCCACCACCGGGGGCAGAGGCTCACCAACAGGCGGCGGCATGATCGACGGCCCCCTCACAACCTGAACTGCCTTGCCATCCTCGGGTGGCCTGACAAACATCGAATCGTCGATCTCAAAGGATAGCGGAAGCCTCGTCTTGGGATACTCCAAATCCTGTATCATGCTCGGATCGATGATCCTTCCATGGACTGCCGCCAAAGCAGCAATCTCTGGGCTGACTATATAGACGCGCGCGGACAGCGTCCCGGACCGCCCCTCGAAGTTGCGATTTGATGTGCGCAGAGAAACAGCGTCGGTTGCCGGGGATAGCGAATTGCCGATACAGAAACCGCAGGCGTTTTCAAGCAGCCTGGCCCCCGCTTCCAGAAGAACGCCCACATACTTCTCCCGATCCAGCATTAACATCACCTGACGGGAACCCGCCGCAATGCCAAGCTCGACATCCTGGTGCACCTTGCGGCCCGTGAGTATCTTGCACACCGTCTTGAGATCTCGATACGACGAATTCGTGCACGATCCGATCAGAACCTGATCCACCTTCATCCCCGCAAGCGACGCGACCGTAACGACGTTCCCGGGAGAATGCGGCGCAGCGGCAAGCGGTTCCAGTCCGGAAAGGTCGATCTTTACGGTCTTCACATACTGTGCGTCCGCATCCGCCACGATTTCGCACCACTGTTCACCGCGTCCCTGGGCTTCAAGGAACTTCTTCGTCTGAGCATCGCTCGGAAAGATCGACGATGTCACACCGCACTCCGCGCCCATGTTCGCTATCGTCGCGCGTTGCGGAACATCCAGCGACTTGATTCCCTTCCCGCCATATTCAAACACGCTGCCGACATTGCCGGTCGTTGAAAACATCTCCAGAACTTTCAACACCACATCCTTTGCCGACACCCAGGGCTTCAGAGATCCGGTCAGTTCTATCTTAACAACCTGTGGATCTGCCATGTAGCATGCCCCACCGCCCATGGCTGCTGCAACATCGATCCCACCGGCGCCAACAGCAAGCATTCCCATGCCCCCGGCTGTCGGCGTGTGGGAGTCGGCGCCGAGCAGCGTTCTTCCGGGCGCAGCAAAACGCTCAAGATGCAACTGGTGGCATATGCCGTTGCCTGGCTTTGAAAAGACAACACCATACCTGGCGGCCACCGACTGAAGATACCTGTGGTCGTCCGCATTCTCGGGGCCAATCTGGACCGTGTTGTGATCCACGTAGCTCAGCGCCAGCTCGTTCTTCACGCGGTCGAAACCCATGGCCTCAAACTGAAGATAGGCCATAGTCCCGGTGGCATCCTGGGTAAGCGTCTGGTCAATCCTGATTCCAATCTCTGCGCCTGACCCCGGCGTCCCTTCCACAACATGGTCGGCAAGAATCTTCTCTACGACATTCAGTCCCATGTTCGTCATCCTTCCTCTCTCTGCCTAGCCATAACCAGCGATGCCCGCTGCGACCGACCGCATGTGTCAGCCCTGGCGTGCGACGTCTGAACTCACAGCCCTTTCAAGCACTGTGTCGACTCCGTTCAGTGCAACGTCCATATCAGGATAGTCCAGATTGCAATGCAGACCTCGACTTTCCCTACGCCGCTGTGCAGACATTATGATCAATTCACCGGTTTGCGCAATGTTTCTGAGTTCCAGTATGTCAGGCGTTACAAGGTACTCCCAGTAGTACTCCCGCACCTCCTCAACCATATTGTGAATCCGTCTAAATGCCCGTTCCAGTCGCTTGTTAGTACGGACAATGCCAACGTAGTCCCACATGCAGGTGCGGACCTCGTTCCAACTGTGTTCGACAACCACCTGTTCGTCACTCGACGCCGCATCCCCGATTTCCCACTCGGGAATGCCGACTTCAACAACGCATTTATCGGCATCGTCCTCGCACATCTTGCGGGCCATCACGTCCGAGCAGACCAGGGCCTCCAATAGTGAGTTACTTGCAAGCCTGTTGGCGCCATGCAGACCAGTGCATGCTACCTCGCCGCACGCGTAGAGGCCCGGCAGCGACGTCTTGCCGTCAATACCCGCCTGGACACCACCGCAGAAATAGTGCGCCGCCGGCACAACAGGTATCAGATCCTTAGCCATGTCGACCCCGAGCGACAAGCAGGTGCTGAAGATGTTCGGGAAACGCCTCAGCAGAAAGTCGCGTCCCTTGTCCCTGATGTCCAGGTATACACATGGCATGCCGCTGCGCTTCATTTCGTCATCGATGGCTCTGGCGACAATATCGCGAGGGGCAAGGGAGCCACGAGAATCGTAGTCGTCAACAAAGCGATGACCGTCAGCGTCTACGATCATCCCTCCTTCTCCCCTTACCGCTTCGCTGATGAGGAACGATTTTGCATCCCGGTGATAAAAGCAAGTTGGATGAAACTGTATGAACTCCATGTTCGCGATCCGGGCGCCTGCCCGCCAGGCTGCCGCTATGCCATCAGCTGTGGCTATGTCCGGGTTGCTGGTGTAGAGGTAGACTTTGCCCCCGCCGCCAGTCGCCAGGATCGTTGCAGGTGCGCGGACAGCGAAGATCTCGTTCGACCGCCCGTTGAGGAAGTACGCCCCGATGCACCTGTTCTCAGACGTTGCACCAAGCCGCGATGTGCATACGAGATCTATCATCATGCAATGCTCTATGAGCTGAACGTTTGGCTCTGCCATCACGCGCGCAAGAAGCACTCTTTCAATCTCTTTGCCCGTCATGTCACCGGAATGCAGTACCCGCCTCTTTGAATGGCCTCCTTCCTTGCCCAGGTCATAACCCGAAACCACCGACCCCTCAGTCTCCTCAAACCGAATGCCCAATCCTTCCATGTGCTTGATTCGCTCAGGACCCGCGCTGACAATGGAACGCACCACATCTTCTTTGCATAATCCAGCACCGGCACCCATCGTATCCTTAATGTGCTCCTCGAACGAATCCTCAGAACTCACCACGCAGGCAATGCCTCCCTGCGCATAGTTCGTGTTGCTGTCTGCCCGATCCTTCTTTGTCACCAGGAGAACGCGGCCCCGAGTGCAGAGGTGTATGGCCGACATGAGACCGGCTATGCCACTTCCGACAATCAGGTAGTTGGTGTCGATCGTTTTCATGATCCTGCAACCCTCTAGCATACGAAGTCGATAGAGCTTCCATTCTTGTTGATGGGGTATCAACACACAAGCATAAAGACTGTCGGCCAAACCGGACACGTCGGAACCGGTCGCGATCCTTTCGTCCCGGCATCTTCCAAATGTGTGCTCGCAATCGAGTGATGGTCGACGGTATATTCCGTTGCGTGAAAGTGTCCGTACAACTCGTGGTCTTGCTTATTGTCTCGCTTCACTTTCAAGCCGGTTGCGGGAACAGACCAGTCCCGCTGAAACACACCGCCCGTCCGAGGGTGGTCAGTCTTGCGCCGAATCTGACTGAAATACTCTGCGCCCTGGGTGCATCCGATAATCTGGTTGGCAGAAGCTCGGCCTGCGATTTTCCTCCGGAGATTGCCACGACTGTTCCGGTAGTGGGTGGATTCGGAAATCCCTCGCTTGAATTACTGCTCAGTGTGGAGCCCGACCTGGTGCTCGAAGTCGATATGGCCGACAAGGGGTTAAGACGACGAATCGAGGAGGCGGGAATCCACCTTGAGATAGTCCCGTGCAAAACCCTGCACGATGTGCCGGAAGCAATACGGACAGTTGGTCGCCTGGTAAACCGTCAAGCGGAAGCGGAAAATGTAGCGAAACATATCTCAGACAGGATTTCCGCGATGCAATCGGTGACCCACGATACGGTAGATCGCCCCACGGTCTTTGTAGAGATATGGGCTGACCCACTGACAACAGCAGGTCGGGGATCGTTTGTTTCTGAGCTCGTCTCTCTGGCCGGGGGCACTAACATTGCTGATATTGCCGGCGCAGGCTATTTCGTCATCTCCCCCGAATGGGTCATCTCGGCGGAGCCGGACGTTATTCTCCGGCTCTCCCCGGGCCACGCCGAAAATCTTGCCGCCCAATACCGCACTCGTCCCGGGTGGAAAGCCGTACCTGCGGTGAAATCCGGCAGAATCTACGACGACCTGAATGTGGATGCCCTGCTTCGACCTGGCCCACGTGTTCTCGAAGGGGTCCAGTCCCTTCGGGATAGAATCTTACCCTCCGTCAAAGGCCTATCACCGTCCGAAACTGAGAGTTCGGAGCTGATTCCATGAAGCTGAAGCCCCCAGCCATTCTGGCGCTCCTTCTTCTGGGGTTTCTCCTCCTGGCTGGCTGCCTGCTCTTCGGGGCTTCGGGGTTCGGAATACCCACCAACCCGGACCTGAGGAACCTGCGCCTTGCTCGAGTATTGGCAGGCTTTGTCGTGGGAGCCGCACTGTCGTGCGCAGGCGTTACCATGCAGGCGATTCTCCGCAATCCCCTCGCGGAGCCCTACGTTCTCGGCGTAAGCAGCGGTGCCGGTCTTGGTGCAGCGATAGCAGTGCTCTCTGGCCTGGCATCTACCGGCATCCTGATACTGCCGGCCTCTGCGTTTGTATTCGCGACGTTGACGCTGGTGCTCGTATTTGTCATTGCGGAGAGGAACGGCCACGCCTCAGTCTATTCACTCATACTCAGCGGCGTGATCATAGGCTCGATCTGTTCCAGCATCCTCATGTTTCTGGTGTCGACGTCCTCTGCCGAAGGACTTCGCACAATCATCTGGTGGATGCTTGGCAGTCTTCAGGTGTCGTCCTATGAACTGCTCACCGTGTGTGCTGTTGTCATTGCAGTCGGCATTGCCGGATCATTGATGCTGGCCCGGGAACTCGACGCACTCACGCTTGGCCGTGAAACGGCCCACTACGTGGGCGTGCGCACGTCCGTAACCGTTGCGGTAGCACTCGGCCTTGTCACCCTGCTCGCCGCCACCTCCGTCAGCCTTGCGGGACTAATCGGCTTCGTGGGACTCATCGTTCCGCATGCAGTCAGATCGCTCGTCGGGGCCTCGCACAGGAGACTCCTTCCTTGCGCCGCCATCGTAGGCGGTGTCTTTCTAGCGGTCTGTGACGCCGCCGCACGTACGGTGCTCGATGGCCGCGAGCTCCCAATCGGCGTCATTACCGCCGTGCTTGGCGGTCCCTTCTTTCTGTGGATTCTCCGAGCACGAAGGAGGTCCGGATGGATCGAATGAAACCGGTCATAGAATTTGAACATGTGTCAGTGGGCTACCGCAAAGATGCTTCGATCCTGAGCGACGTCTCCTTTTCCATTAACAAAGGCGAGACGGTCGGACTGATTGGCCCGAACGGCTCCGGAAAGACCACCTTGCTCCGCGCCCTTGCCGGCCTGCTGCGTCCCGCCGGCGGCCGGATCCTGGTTGGAGGCACGGATGTGATGACCATTCCCGCAGCGCAGCGTTCCAGAATGCTCGCAACCGTTCCGCAGGAACTCGAACTGCCTGTCGCATTCACGGTCGAGGAGCTTGCCATGATCGGACGCACTGCCTTTCTCGGACGATTTGCGCCACCCTCGAACGAGGATCTCAACCATGTTGAACGGGCCCTGCTGTACACCGACATGATAGAATTGCGCCATCGAAACGTGCTAGAGCTTAGTGGCGGAGAGAAACAGCGGGCAGTAATGGCAATGACCCTTGCACAGAGCCCATCTATAATCCTGCTCGACGAAGTAACCTCCCACCTGGACATGAAGCACCGGCTCGAGATAATGGAGATCGTCCAACGACTCAATAGAGAACAGAACGTTACCGTCCTACTGTCCAGTCACGACCTAAATATCGCAGCCGAGTTCTGCGCCCGTCTACTTCTGCTCGATCATGGGGCTCTGGCTGCCGACGGCACGCCGGCCGACGTACTGACTCCGCTTCTGCTCAAGAAGGTGTACTCCTGTGATGTACGCGTAGAACGGAACCCGTCAACCGACGCAATCACCATCTTCCCGGCTCGTCGGCTCTCTTCAGAATCTGGCTCGCCCGGTACGCCAATCCATATAGTGGGCGGGGGCGGCAGCGCGCGCGGCCTGCTCAGACACGTGTACTTCCGCGGATACTCCGTGACCATCGGAGTGCTGAACGAGGGAGATTCTGATACCCAGGCGGCCGCGGCCCTCGGAATTCGAGCAGCTGTCGAAAAACCGTTCTCCCCGATCTCCGGAGCATCGCTCGACCGTGGCCTGGAACTCTCCGCGGCAGCTGAAACTGTCGTTGTGTCAGATGTTCATTTCGGGCCGGGAAATGTCAACAACCTCGAGATTGCAGAACGCGCCCTGGAACGTGGGCACCGTGTGATCATTGCCACCTGCTCTCTCGAAGAACGTGATCACACTCCGTCGCGTGAAGCCGAGGACCGGATCAATCTGATGATCCAACGCGGTGCGCTGCCTGCCTCCAGTTCAAGCGACATCTTTCACATGCTTGATCAACCGGCCGCCACGAGACAGCAATAGTATCATGCCCAGTGGGTCATGTCCTTGATCGCACGCGAATGCTTGTCGGTGACTTCCCCGGATATATGTCTCGCAATATTCATCAGTATACCCACGCTGACCAGTGAGATTACGAGGCTGGATCCCCCAGCACTGATGAACGGCAGCGGCAACCCCTTCGTCGGAAGGCAGCCGGTCACAACACCAACATTGATTGCCGCCTGCAGCCCGATCGAGATCGACACACCGAACCCCAGAAGACGGCCAAACATATCGTTGGATCTGAGACTGATGATCATGCCACAAACCATCAGCCCGACGAACAGCCCGACAACCAGCACTGTTGCCACAACACCAAGCTCTTCGCCTATGATGGCAAGAATGAAATCAGTGTGTGCCTCGGGCAGGTAGAAATGCTTCTGCAGGCTGTTATCCAGCCCGACTCCCCACTTTCCACCAAGAATAAACGCGTTCAGAGACTGCCGGAGATGATAGGCGTCTTCCGGGAATGCTTCGGGCGTTATGAACGCCACGATGCGCCGCATCCGTTCAGCGTTTTGCATAAGGCGTAAAGTGAAAGCAGCTACACCCAGTGTTCCGGCAACAACAAGATGCGATATGCGGCTGCCGCCGACAAACATCACTCCCATCCCGACGAGTCCAATCAATAGCGTTGTACCGAAATCCGGCTCGAGCATGACGAGAACCAGAATGACTCCCAATCCGGAAAGAGGATATATCAGGCCCTCCATTAGACGGCTTGCACGAGAACCCGCGTGCGTCATCCAGCTTGCCAGCATCACCACGGATGCCAGCTTGGCCAGCTCAGACGGTTGCCCGATCCTGAACGAGCCGAGTCGGATCCAACGCGACGCACCGCTAACTTTCAGCCCAACATGAGGGACGAACACCAGCGCAAGAAGAATGATCGAAAACAGCGACAGCGGTATCGCCGCTTTCCGCCACCAGTGGTAATCGATTACAAATGCCGAAAGCAGTCCTGCTACCAGTGCCACGCCCAGCCACACTATCTGTCGGTTGACGTAGTACTGAGGATCATCGTGCTTCGAATCGCCCTTGACGCTGCTCGTGCTCGCCAGCATCACAATCCCGAGAGCAAGCAACGCAAGCACTATGGCGATGAGGATGCTCTGGATCTTCCACATTGGCCTATCAC
>SPBP01000281.1 GCA_004525935.1 Lentisphaerales bacterium
AGGAGCATTTTTCTCGTTATAGGCGATCGCACGAGTAGCCTCACGCTTCAGAAAATGGGACCAGATAAAACATTCATAATGTGATAGAGGCCAATCGGTGTCAAGGGAATGCGAGGGATGCAGGCAATGCGCTGTATCGCGTCAGCTGGCGATTATACTACTGCTAGCAGGGCTAGAACTTTGCTCCGACCCAGGAGGGGCTAAGTCCGACGCACTGCTAGTCGATGTCTTTCATTCGGGCTAAGATCTCGTCCTTGGAAAAGGATCTCCCGCTTCCTATCCCGGGGCAATCCTTTGATGTCCGAGACCACGTGGAGTCCGATGTAAGGTTCTCGGGCCAGAACGGCCATGTCCTGCACTGGATGGGGCGAATCGGGTAGATATCGCATTTGCCTTCCGAGAAGAACATGCATGCCCAATTGGACCGTGGAATGTCCCGTATGCTGTACCGTCCACCAATCTTCTTCCGACAACGTCTCACAAACTCGCTGCGGCACATCCCAAGATGATCCGCCACCTCATCAATCTCCTTGTCGGTCACATAGATGGCGCCCGGCTCACCAGTGCAACATCTTCCGCATTGAAGACAGCCAAACCGGAGCCCGTCTTCAATGAAGCCCCGCCTGTTCTTTGTCATACCCGTGCCATTTTGTTTTGTCACCAAGACTAAGGACCCCCGCTTGAGGAACGTCTTACTATTGAAGCTGGAACAACAGATTGCGTCAAGATCATCATTTTGTCGCGAGATCGAAAGGAGATAGTGAAATGCGAACCAGGCAACGACGTTCTCTGGAAGACGCACAGCTGCTCATGACGCCCATGATCGATGTGGTCTTTCTGCTCCTGATCTTCTTCATTGCCGTAACGAGCGAGTCGATACCACTGAGCATTCTTGATGCCTCGCGTGGAAACGCACAACCCGGGAACGACACAATCGATGTCCGTATCGGCGTTCTGCCTTCAGGCTTTACGATCGATGGAATCACGGTCGACTCGGGGAAGCTGGACGGGGCGCTATCCTCGATTGTCGACAGATCGAAGCGTCAACGGGTGGTTGTGGTGTGTTCAGAACAATCGCGACACGAGAAACTCGTCGAAGCACTCGATCTTTGCGAGAAGAACGGGATCGAACAGGTCGCGATTATGAGTAGAACTGGCCCCTGACCACCATCACGCACGAGAAGAAGGATTGAGCTGCCTATCACTGCGTGGAGATACGAAGCTTGTGCTCCTGGATCGAGCAGTAAAGCACGGGCACGATAAACATGGTGATCAGCTCAATGGCCATGCCGCCGAAGCAGGGTATGGCCATAGGAATCATGATACCTGCACCGCGTCCGGTTGATGTAAGAACGGGAATAAGCGCAAGTATCGTTGTTGCTGTTGTCATCAAGCAGGGCCTGATCCGGCGTAACCCCGCAACATGTGCTGCTTCACGGATGTCCTGCACTGTCCCTGGGTGCCGGTTATCGAAGGATTGATCCAGATAGGTAGCCATCACCACGCCATCGTCGGTTGCAATGCCGAACAGGGCCAGGAATCCAACCCAGACCGCGACACTCAGGTTGATTGTATGCATCTGGAAGAGATCTCGCATGTTAATGCCAAACGCCTGGAAATCGAAGAACCAGTCTTGACCGTACAGCCAGAGCATGATGAATCCCCCGGACCAGGCCACAAGCACACCCGTGAAGATCAACGAAGATGTCAGCGCCGATCTGAACTGGAGATAGAGAATCATGAAAATAAGGAACAATGCGATCGGGAGGACTATCATCAGCCGCTTTTCGCTTCTTATCTGGTTCTCAAACGTGCCGGCGAACTTGTAGGTTATCCCTTCCTTGATAGCGAGATCGCCTGCCTTACGTTTAGCGTTCAGATACCGCTCGCAGTCCTCTTTGACGTCGACCTCGGCATATCCCGGTTGTTTGTCGAAGAGAACATAGGTAACAAGCGCGCTGTCCTCACTCTTTATCACCTGTGGGCCGCGCCGGTATTGTATCCTGCGCTCCCTAATGAGTTCTTTTAGAGGAATCTGCTGCCCGGATGTTGAAGAGACCAACACACGTTCGAGTGATTCAATCGTATCTCTCATCTCGCGCTTGTAGCGGACCAGCACAGGATATCGTTCGCGGCCCTCAACTGTTGTTGTGACGACCATGCCGCCTACGGCTGTTTGAATAACATCCTGGACATCTGTGATGTTAACGCCATATCTCGCTATGGCCTCTCTATCAATATCGAGTTCCAGATATGGCTTTCCGACGATCCGTTCAGCACTGACTGCGGCCGCCTTGACAGAAGGAACATCCTTCAAGAGCTTTTCGATCTGAATGCCCACATCCTCCAGATCTGCCAGCGTGATCTTTCCCTTACCGAAGATCTTGACTCCCATCGGAGCCCTCATTCCGCTCTGCAGCATTACAATGCGGGCTGCTATCGGCTGCAATATGGGTGCAGATGTTGTGCCGGGGATTTCTGTTACCCGGATTATCTCGTCCCAGATATCATTCGGATTTCGAATTCCGGGCCAGCCAGTTCTTCCTTCATTCAGCGCCGGATCCAGGGCCAGCCGCCACAGCCTGAAGGGTCTTCCGCTCTTGTCGGGAATCAGGGCCCCGTTCTCTCTGGCAAACTTGCCTTGAACAACATACGGCTTCCCATCAGGGGCAACAACAGGGTTGCCGTCTTGATCACGAAAGATGTCCGTCTCACGTTTGTTGAATCTGAATGTAGAACGATGTCCATCTTTGGCCAGGTATTCCGGCTTGTAGTTAATGACGGTCTCAATCATGGATATTGGAGCAGGATCCAGGGGCGAATCCGCCCTGCCTATCTTGCCTACAGCCATGTCCACTTCCGGTATAGCCGTCAGGGCCATGTCCTGTTTGCTCAGAACATCCATGGCTTCCCCTATCGACGCATGTGGCATTGTTGTGGGCATGAAGAGGAAAGAGCCCTCATCCAGAGTCGGCATGAATTCCTTTCCCAGTCCCGGAAACTTGTGCCGAAGTGATGACCATGGGGCAGAAGTTCTGACAGCCTGCTCGGATATGCCTATCCGACCCAGTGCGCTGGGAATGAATCCAAACACTCTGTCGAAACCCAACCATATAGATGTGCCCAACAGACAGATAACGACCGGGATCGCGAGAAACGTGATCTTATTGTTGAGGCACCATCGCAAGATCCTGCCGTATGAACGCAGGTACAGATGCATTATCAGCAAAAGGCCACCAATGATGGAAAACGAGAAGACCAGGTTGCGGATCAGTCCCTTATCTACCCCCAATGGCATCCAGTGCTTCGTGAGAATGATGACCACTGCAAATACCGCTAACCAGTTTGATCCTTTCTTCACCAGCCGGACAAACCGGTCGGGCAACCACTTACCGCCAAGCTGGTAGGCGGCAACAACCAGCATGACCAGAACCATGAACCATGATCCGGAAAACTTGAACACAAAGATTGATCCGATGAGAAGTAGCACCGGATAGATGTGCCGCTTGATTCTCCCGGGCTTACCCTTGCTCCCAAACAACATCTGAGCGAACGGAGGAATCAGCGTAAGAGCAACCATCAATGATGCGACCAGGGCAAACGTCTTTGTGTATGCCAGAGGCTTGAAGAGCTTCCCCTCAGCCGCCTCCATAACGAATACAGGAAGGAAGCTGATGACCGTCGTTGCGACGGCCGTGATTACCGCGCTTCCGACTTCCACCGTTGCGCGATAGATGACCTTTATGGTTGGCTCATCATCGCCGGCTTCGCTCAAGTGTCTGAGAATATTCTCGTTCAGGATTATACCCATGTCCACCATGGTGCCGATCGCGATGGCAATGCCGGACAATGCCACGACGTTCGC
>SPBP01000041.1 GCA_004525935.1 Lentisphaerales bacterium
GGACGAAGTCCTCCAAGCTGCTAGTACCGGATGATTCGTCTCCGGACATAAACACTCTGAACAATTCCCAGTCCGATCAGCGTCGTAACGGTTATTGATCCCCCTGAGCTCATCAGGGGAAGCGGCAATCCTGTTATTGGCAGGCGCCCTACCGTCATGGCCACGTTGACGAAGACGTGAGTAAAAAGCATCGTCACCACCCCAATGCACAATAATCGCCCCAGCCTGTCCGATGCGGCTGCGGCGACGCGTATCCCGCCTGCTATCGTGGCGCCGAACAGGCAGAGCACCGTCAGCGCTCCTGCGAACCCTGCCTCCTCTGCAACCACGGAGAATATAAAGTCCGTTGGTGCGACGGTCCGGGGCAGAAATCCCAGTATATTCGCCGTCCCATTCAGATATCCTTTTCCCCAGAGCCCGCCGGATCCCACAGCTATCTCCGATTGCATCCTGCTCCAGCCAGCTCCAAGAGGATCACTATCGGGATGCAGGAACGTCTCGATTCGTTGCCTGTGATACGGCTTTGCGCCCGTAACTTTCGTGATGCGAGCCTGTGTTTCGGGACTGCATCCCAGCTTGGCCGGAAGAAACAGAGCTCCCACGAACACCGACACCACGACAACGCCGACCAGGATCAGACTCAGCAGTATTCTCCAACTGAACCCAGCAACAAACATCATCGTGAAGATCACCGGGACAAATACAGCCGCGGTGCCAACGTCGGGCTGACGACTGACCAGCAACGTCGGAATCCCCACAACTGCCAGGACCAGGACTGCCGATGAATAACTGTCGGTTCGGAATGTCTTCAACCCCATGATCCAGGCAAGAAGTATAATGACCGCCACTTTTGCGAATTCGGCCGGCTGAAACCCGATGCCCATGAACCACAGCCAGCGCCGGCCACCGTGGACAGTTCTGCCCACCAGCAGCACGAGGATCAGCAGAAAGACTGCCGCCCCATATGCCCACCACGCGTGCCTGGCCAGTTTCCTGTAATCCACAAGCGTAAACCCGATGAGACAGACGAAACCAACGATGCTCCACATAACCTGCTTCTGATAACGCACTGCGCTCTGATCCTCAACAATATTGCTGTAGCAGGCACTGCGGACAAACAGCACCCCGACAACCGCAAGAACAATGATCGATCCCAGGATCGTCCAGTTCATTCTTCTGAGCAGTCTCAAGTATCGTCCGGTTTCCATTATGTTATCGTCCCGTACCCGCGGTCATCCCATTCTCAATCTGCGCAATGCCTTCGATCAATTCCTTGATCATCGGTGCCACGGTGATCCCTCCCGAAACAGCTTCATCGGTAACCATGGCGACCGCGTAGCGGGGGTTGGAATAGGGGGCGAATGCGACCATCCATCCTCGCTTCTTGCGATCCTCCTTGCGGCCATATTCAGCGCTGCCCGTCTTGCCTGCGACATCAAACCCGTCCGCATTTGCACGTCTACCGGTACCACGTCTGGCATGAACAACGTCGTACATGCCGCCCCTGACCACATCCAACGTTTCCCGGGACCAGTTCATCTCCTTCGGTCTCGAAAGCGGCATCGTGCGAAAAGTTCTGTCGTCGGGCCTGCTGACCGCATCAACCAGCCGTGCCCGATAATGGTGCCCGCCGTTTGCAATTGTGGCTGTCACCACAGCCATCTGAAGAGGAGTCACCTGGAGTGCTCCCTGTCCGATCGACACATTGGCCACGTCTCCTTTCGAAACGAGAGATCTCACCGCAGGGATCTGCCCCGCACGTTCGGCATCGATTCCACACCCGGGCTTCGAGCCCAGGCCCAGCGTGACCGCAGTCTTGTACACCTCACGATAACCGCATTTTGCCACCAGGCTGCAGAAGTAGGTATTGCACGACTGTTCAAGTGACTCTCTCATTGCAAGCAGACCGTGTCCACCGTGTTGCCAGTTCCAGCAGCGAAGCTGAGCTTTCCCGCCAAGGCTGTAGTAACCCGGACACTGAAACGCGGTTGACCCTGTTATGCCGCTGCCCTGCTCCAGCGCAGCGATCACATCGACAAGCTTGAAGATGCTGCCAGGTGGATATGACGCCGATACGGCGCGGTTGAGCAGGGGCGCATTCTCGTCCTCGCTCAACCTGGACCAGTCGGCCTGGGAAATGCCGTTCGCGAACCAACCGGGGTCAAATGTCGGCCGGCTCACCATTGCAAGGATATCACCATTCCTCGGGTCCAGCACGACCATGGCACCAATTCTGTCACCAAGCACCCGCTCAGCGAGACGTTGAATACCGACATCCAATGTAAGCCTGATGTCTGCGCCCGACACTGGGTCGAGCATGACTTCCCTGTGGCCGGGCAGGTCATACTTGTAGCCGGACGCATCAACCCTGAGAAGAAGTCCGCCTGCTCGCCCGCGCAAAAGAGAGTCCTGCGTCTTCTCGATTCCGCGTCTTCCTTCCATCTCGGGCAGGTAATAATGATACGAGACCTCATTCTCCGCAGGGACCGACTGGGCTCGCCCCACGTAACCGATGATATGCGCTGCAACTTCGCCCTGCGGGTAGACACGAACCGGCTCGACGTAGATGTCCACTCCGGGGAAACGCCGCGTTCCTTCCTTCAAGATTGCCACGGCTTTCTTTCCGACATCACGCCATGCCAGGAAAGGCAGGGGTGAGCGCTTTCTTATATGGTCGGATATCTGTCCCTTCGTGACCACAACAGGCAAACCGAGAGCGTCCGATAAATCGCAAACAACATCGTAAACAACATTCGTCACGTTCCGTCTGCCGATCTGGCCCAGTTGCCTCAGTTCTTCGAGGTAGATCGCTATGCAGTAGCTCGACCTGTTGTCGGCAAGACAGACCCCGTTCCTGTCCAGTATCCTGCCACGTCCGCCCGGCAAGCGCACGCGCCTGATGCTCTGCCGTCTCAGATCCTGTTCATATTCGCTCCCATGCGCAACTTGTATGCCCCAGAGCGACACAACGAGAAACAGGAATGCAGCTGCCATTCCGGCCAGGACCAGGTAGCTTCTCAGCATTTCGCGGTCAGACGTATCTGAAGTCGCCACTTACATCTTCCTTCCTCGGCATTACGTTGCCAACCAGGCGATCGACTCTTATGGCAATTGCCACCACCAGGGGGGTCGATATCATTCCGAGCACGGCGTCCCCTGCCATCCTCACCGCGATTCTCGCAGCACCGGGATGCACCAGCCCTTCCTTCCAAAGCAGAATATGGAGACCGATCCCCACCATAACGGCCGACACACCACCAAAGAAAGCGGTGGTGACTACCGACTCCTGGAACACGGCCTCCCTGAACAGGACAACGACCAGCACTACCACGAAGAAGCAGAAAGAGGAGTAGCCGAACGGAACAAGACTCAACCCATCCTGAAACATGCCTGCCAGCAGTGCTGCCAGCAATGCCGATCCTTGTCCACGAAGAAGCGCATAGTACAGCACAACGCCGAGCAGAAGCGGAGCCCTGGCGTGCCCCGCGGGGGCAAGTCCCGGAATCGTGCTCTGCGCCACTCCGGCCACAAACACCAGGAATATCATGACAACAGCGGTCACTCGTGATCTCCTGGCGCTGTTTCCGCCACTTTGCCTTCACTGAGCACCACGAATGCATGCCGCAGCTTCTCAAGACGGGCCGAAGGCATAACCTGAACCGACTGGTAGAGCCCGGAGTCATGTGTTCTGACCGAGTCCACCAGGCCGACATGAAGCCCCTTCGGGTAAATGCCTCCCAGCCCGGAACTGACAACATCATCGCCCTTTATCACTTTTTCATCTCTCGAGACATATTCCATAACACACGGATGCACCGGCATTCTCATCGCAAGCACTGAATCGACGGTGACGGCATCGCTCCGTCCCTGGATTATTCCAAACGCGCCGGTACGCCTGACTTCCGCCGCAACATTGCAATTCCTGTCGGTTATCAGCATGACCTCGCACGCATGCCGAGACACGGAAATCGTTTTGCCGACGAGGCCCTCCGAAGTAATCACGGCAAGGTCGGTAGTCAGCCCCTCTTTCGATCCCTTGTTCAGGCGAATCGTCTCCCACCATCCCGCGGCGTCTCCCCTGCCAATCACCTCGCAGAATACGAGCTTTCGCTCAAAGCGTTTAAGAAATCCCAGGCTTGAACGCAGACGCTCATTCTCCGTTCCAAGTGATTCAACACGTTTCAGTCGTTCGTTCAATACCCCGATCTGCTGAAGCAGGTCTTCCTTCTGAGATGTTTCGTTTCTCGTTCCGAAAAGAGCGGACCAGCCATCCTTAACTCTGGTGCCGAGCTCGGAGAACAGGTTCTGGAAAGGTGCAACAGTTTCCCTGCTCACCGACTTCGCAATGTTTGAACATGAAGGTGGCAGGTTGATGGCAACAAGAATCGCCACGAAAGAAACCCAAATCACTATCGGTCGTCTTTGCTCTCTCACCGCTTACTCACCTCAAAACTGTCTACAAACGCCGAAACACCGAAGGGCACGACAAACAAAACCAGGGCCATGCCTGAGATGACGGGAAACGGGAACTGCGAAGCGAAGGATGGTGAAGATCGATCGCAACAGGCCTAGTACGTGCGGCCCTTGCTGGCAACCTTACGGAGGAAATTGAGCTCGTTTAGAACAATGCCGGTCCCCTCGGCGACCGCACTAAGCGGATCGTCCGCCACGTGTACCGGCAACCCGGTCTGTTCCGCAATAAGCTTGTCGATTCCCTTCAGCAATGCGCCTCCACCGGCGAGTACCATCCCACGATCGACGAGGTCGGCCGATAATTCCGGAGGGCATCGCTCAAGAGTGATCTTTATCGCATCCACGATGGAAGATATCGGCTCCTGCAACGCTTCGCGGATCTCTTCAGAAGATATAGCCAGCGTCTTGGGAAGGCCGGCCACAAGATCGCGCCCCTTCACTTCAACAGTCCTGTCCTCGGTCACGGGATAGGCAGACCCGACGGTAATCTTTATCTCCTCCGCAGTCCGTTCTCCTATCATCAAATTGTACACCCGTTTCATATACTGGATAATGCACTCGTCCATTTCATCACCGCCGACTCGCACGCTCCGGCTGAACACGATGCCCGCCAGTGAGATCAGTGCGACTTCGGTAGTGCCTCCTCCAATATCAACAATCATGTTTCCTGCCGGTTCCTGGACGGGCAGCCCCACACCTATGGCGGCTGCCATTGGCTCCTCGATCAGATAGACCTCTCGCGCACCCGCATTTGTCGCAGAATCCTTGACCGCTCGCTTCTCAACTTCCGTAATGCCGCTCGGAACGGCAATAATTATGCGCGGGCGTACCATCTTCCGGCGGTTGTGGACTTTGCGAATGAAATACCTGAGCATTGCCTCAGTTATCTCAAAATCTGCGATCACCCCGGCTTTCATGGGACGAATTGCCACAATACTGCCGGGCGTCCGCCCAACCATTCTCTTGGCTTCATCTCCAACAGCAAGCACCCGATTCGAACCCGATTGAACCGCAACCACCGACGGCTCGCGCAGTACAATCCCGCGATCCTTCACGAACAGCAGGGTATTGGCGGTACCGAGATCGATACCGATATCGTTTGAAAACAGTCCGGCCAGATAGTTGTACATGCCTGCTCCCCCGGTTCATGCCGGAGACACCGCCGCGAATAAGACCAGTCACTCTGCTCTAACTGTGTCCCGGCGTCAACCAAGAAAATTCAACGGGACGCCTGCCACACCAAGGAAGTGTCGACCTCAGAAATACAGAAATCCTTTTCTGGCATGATACATGCCAACCTGTGGTATTATCGTTGCCTGCGCGCGGGGCGTGACGTCCCGCCCTGAGCCGTTGGCCTGCCGGCGGCGATAATCTCGGCGGATATGTGCCGCGCCACAATGGAAGGAACCATGGTGCAAGGGCTCAACGTCATTTTGCAGAACCTGAGTCGACTGATGGTGCTGCGCACTCTCTACCATGCCGACGAGCCCGTCAGCGGACGCGAGGTCGAACGCCGTACCGGCCTGTCGAACAGGGCAACAATGCTCGCGCTTGACGATCTTGTGGACATTCACGCAGTCAACTTGGAAAAAAGGGGGCGGGCAAACAGCTACACCTTGAACCGAGCCCATTTCCTTGTCGCCAGGGCGCTGCGACCCGCTTTTGATGCAGAGGACATGTTCTGGGCCGATGTCGCCAGAACCGTTCAACGCGTGGTCCGCCCCAAACCGAGAGCTGCCATAGCGACCGGTCCGCTTGTCAGAGACGAGGCCGACTACGGAGGGCGCATCACCCTGACAATTCTCTTTCAGACTGGACGCGCACGAATCAAGTCGCTGCGCTCGATTCAGAAACTGGCCGAACGGATTCGTGATCGCCATTCGTTGACACTCGACTACCAGATGTTGGATCTGAACACCATGGACAAGGAAGAATACGATCCTCTCTGGCGCCGGGTTGAAAGGGAAGGCATTCTGCTATTCGGAACATTGCCGTAGTCTTCGATTCACAAGTTCACCAGCACACTCCCGACATCCTACTCGTAATCGTCCTCGTCCTTCGTCCTCGTCCTCGATCTTATCCTGTTTTTCTTCCGAGGACGAGGACCGTCCCGAAGCGCATGCGCGTTCGGGACTGAGGACGAGGACGATTAGCCGAATGCATTATGCTTCATGAAATCGTGCAGCGGAAGGAGTTCGAATCACATGGCCTTCAGAACAAGCGATGCATTGTGCCCGCCGAAGCCCAGTGAATTGTTCATGCATGCGCGAATCTTCGTTTCCTTTGCGGTATTGGGAACGTAATCCAGATCGCAGGCAGGATCGGGTGTTTCATAATTGATGGTGGGCGGCGCCACTCCGTTCTGCGTTGCAAGGGCGCAAATTACCGTTTCAATGCCGCCCGCGGCGCCAAGCAGGTGGCCGGTCATGGACTTAGAAGAACTTATCATGATCTTTCTTGCCCGATCTTTCCCAAAAGCGCTCTTGATCGCCATGGTTTCCGCCTTGTCATTCAACTGCGTGCTGGTGCCGTGCGCATTGATATAGTCGATGTCTTCCGGGCCCAGGCCCGCATCGGCCATACCAAGTTGCATTGCCCGTGTAGCACCTTCCCCGCCTTCTGCCGGAGCAGTCATATGATACGCGTCGCAGGTCATTCCGATTCCTGCCGCCTCGCAGTATATTCGGGCGCCACGCTTCTTCGCCCTCTCCATCTCTTCCAGCACGACAACCGCACCGCCTTCAGCTATCACGAAACCATTGCGATCGGCATCAAACGGTCTGCTTGCCCGCTCGGGCTCATCGTTTCTCGTGCTCAGCGCTCTCAGCGTGCAGAATCCACACACGCCAAGCATACACACCGCTGCTTCCGATCCCCCGGCAAGCATCACATCGGCATCACCTCGTTCAATGATCCGCATTCCCGCGCCAATCGAATGAAGCGCCGTCGCACATGCAGACACAACTCCGAAGTTCGGACCTTTCAGATTCTGGGCGATGGCAATGTTCCCGGACGCCATGTTGGAGATCATCTGCGGAATCATGAACGGTGAGCAACGATCCGGCCCCTTCTCCAGAAGCACCCCGTACTGGGTCTCAAGGGTCTGGAGCCCGCCGATCCCGGATCCAACGGCAGCCCCCATACGCGTGGGATCCTCTTTCTCCATATCCAGCCCCGAATCCTTCACTGCGCGACTGGCTGCAGCTATTGCGTAGTGACAGAACATGTCCATTCGCCGCTGTTCTTTCGACGAAAGGTATTCGTTCGCGTCAAACTCTATCACTTCCCCCGCGATCTGCGACGCAAGCGGACTGGCATCGAACGCCTGAATCCTTCGAATCCCCGATTTCCCTGAGGAAATGCGCTCCCAGAAGAGAGCGAGATCCGAACCAAGTGGAGAAACAAGCCCCATACCGGTTATGACAATCTTCCGTTTCACTATACATTTCCCCCGCAAGTACTCCAGAGACCGAGGATCCGACCACCAAGTGAACTAGCCTTCGAGGCCCTTTTCCTTGAGATACTGAATCACAGCACCCACCGTGGTCAGTTTCTCGGCTTCCTCGTCAGGAATCTCTGCGCCGAATTCCTCCTCGAACGCCATGACCAGTTCCACGGTGTCCAGTGAGTCTGCGCCCAGATCGTCAATAAACGATGCGTCCGAGGTAACCTGGTCTGCGTTGACTCCGAGCTGTTCTACGATGATTTCTTTTACTTTGTCTTCCAAGGCCATAATCTATCTCCTTTTCTAACGATTAAGTGTCGCCATCTTCCCCTGTCCCCTGCCCCGGCGGCAGCCCGCTACAGGAAATTGTCCACCTTCCTCTACCCCTATCTACATAACCATGCCACCACTTACGGTCAATACCTGGCCGGTCATATACGCAGATGCCTCACAAGCCAAGAACAAGACCACCTCTGCAACATTCTGGGGCGTCCCGAACTTCTTCATCGGAATGGCTTCCAGCATGCGTGACCTCACATCCTCAGTCAACTGGCCGGTCATCCTCGTCTCTATGAAACCCGGCGCTATCTCGTTAACCCGCACATTTCGCGATGCAAGTTCGCGTGCAGCCGACTTCGTGAAAGCAATCACACCTCCCTTAGATGCCGCATAGTTACACTGTCCAAAATTCCCGATCAAGCCAATAATGGAGGCGATATTCACAATAGCCCCGGATTTCTGTTTCATCATGTGCTTGGCGACTGCCCTTGTTACCGCGAACGTGCCCTTGAGATTGACCGACAACACTTCGTCCCACGCCTCCTCGGTCATGCGAACCAGCAGGCTATCTTTTGTAATACCCGCATTATTCACCAGTACGTCGATTCTTCCCATCGTGCCGATTACCGACTCTACGCCCGACGAAACGCTCTGCCAGTCGGCCACGTTCATGGCAAAACACTCCGCGCGCCGCCCGGCTCCGCGCACCAGCTCGGCGGTCTCGTCCAACCATGACTTTTCCAGATCGCACAACGCAAGGTCGGCGCCGGCGCCGGCAAGGACCACGCTTATAGCCTGGCCTATTCCGCGACCCGCTCCGGTCACCAGCGCTGTCTTGCCACTCAGTGAATATGAATTCCTCTTATTGGATAGATCACACATGAAGAATTTCCCCTGGTCCCGCTCGAGAACATCCGAGCCGGCTCCCTTTCATTTCAAGTAGCGCCCTGTAGAGCCGCTGCTGCTGTCTGCAGACTTTGTCGGTCCTGAATGTTATGGAGTGCAGCAGTGTTGTCAATGCGCTTTATCAGGCCGCTCAACACTTTACCGGGCCCACACTCGACATATTGCGTAATGCCGTTCGTTTTCATCCATTCCACATCGTCAATCCAACGGACCGTGGACGTCACCTGGGCGACCATCAGGCTTCGGATCTCGTCTGCCGACCCGTGAGGCTTCCCCGAAACATTGGACAGGACCGGAACAGATGGAGCCGATATCTCGACAGAATGCAGCACCTCCTCGAGTTTCTCCGCTGCGTCGGCCATCAGGGATGAGTGGTATGCACCCGCCACATTGAGAACAATTGCCCTCTTTGCACCAGCCTGCGTAGCAAGAGACGACGCCCTCTCGATTCCGCTGCGCTCACCCGACAGAACCGTCTGGCCTGGTGAATTCAGGTTTGCAATCCCGACACCTGCTTCCTCGCAGATCTTCTCGATCGCGGACATGTCCAGACCGATAATGCTGACCATCCCACCTGCGGATGCATCGCATGCCTCCTGCATGAACCGTCCCCTGGCCTCAAGCACACGAAGAACGTCCTCGAAGGAAAGCGATCCCGCCATGTGAAGCGCGGACCATTCGCCCAGGCTCAGCCCGGCAGCAGCGGAAACGTTCAACTCACCCAATTCCGCACGAAGCGCCGCAAGGCACGCAATACTGACAACAAAAATAGCCGGCTGGCAATTGCTTGTCTTGGTCAGTTCCTCCTCCGGCCCTTCAAAACATATTCGGCGAAGGTCGGTTCCCAGGGCCGAGTTCGCCCGCTCGAACAGTTCGCTGGACGCTGGAAACGCTTCTGCGAGATCCTTTCCCATCCCCACAAACTGCGCGCCTTGCCCTGCAAACACTATTGCCGTTCCGCCCATATTCCCTTCCCCCTCAGTTCTAAAAGCTTACGCACGAGCTCTATTTCCACATGTGTGTGGGTATGTGAGTGCGTGAGTATGTGAGTTCTTCGGAGTCATTTCCTTGCCCATGGTTCCCTGCAATTTTCTGCGTCCTTTGCGCGAGAGCTTCCCAATCGGCGTTCACTTGCCCGCAATGTCTGCGACATAGTCGCTGCAGGCTGGTCGGCAGTGGCGCGTGCAGTTATCCTGTGGTCCCGTAGTCCAAGCAGTTTCCCACACACCCACACACGCGACACGTTCCCCTACAACTCCAACACACACGCGCCCCACGTCATGCCTGCGCCAAGCGCCGTAAGAAGAATCAACTGTCCCTTCTTGATCTTCCCGGAGCGAATCCCTTCGTCAAGAGCCAACGGTATGGATGCAGCAGAGATGTTTCCTACCCGGTCCAGGTTCACATAGAACTTGTCCATACCAGTGCCCAATCGATCTGCAACGGCCTCAATAATCCTGATGTTTGCCTGGTGAGGCACTATCCAGTCAATGTCTTTGACGGCTATTCCCGAACTTGCCAGTACCTCAAGGCCAACTTCCGTCATGCATCTTACCGCGTGCTTGAAGACTTCTCGTCCATTCATCGTAATATACTGAAGGCGATCTGCCATCATCTGCTCAGATGCCGGGCGCCGACTGCCGCCGCCGGGCACCTTGAGCATGTCGCCCAAGCCTCCGTCTGAATGAAGGGCCGTAGCGATCAGACCCCTGCCGGCATCGCTAGCCTGAAGCACCACTGCACCTGCGCCATCGCCGAACAGTATGCACGTGTTCCTGTCCTGCCAGTCGGTT
This sequence comes from Lentisphaerales bacterium, assembly GCA_004525935.1. Taxonomy (GTDB): domain Bacteria; phylum Verrucomicrobiota; class Kiritimatiellia; order SPBP01; family SPBP01; genus SPBP01. Next base: position 10,897 of record SPBP01000041.1, read on the forward strand.
ATTGAACTGAACTTCTCCGATCCGATCACCAGAACCGTCCTTGCGCTACCAGCCTGGATCAAACAGCGGCCGGTCTCCAGAGCATAAACGAATCCTGAGCAAGCTGCCTCGATATCGAAGGAGAACGCGCGTTTGGCGCCGATGAGATGCTGAACGAGACACGCCGAACTGGGAAACGGCATGTCCGGCGTCGCAGTTGCCACTATGATTGCATCGACATCTCTCGCCGCAATGCCTGCGCTCTCAAGAGCTCCCCTTGCCGCAACCGCCGCCATATCCGAGACAGCCTCGTCTTCCGCTGCGATCCGACGCTCCGTGATACCTGTTCGGGTTACAATCCACTCATCGGTCGTGCTGACCATCTTCTCCAGATCCGTATTCTTCATCACCCGGGACGGAAGATACGAACCTGTTCCTTTGATCGATACCGTCATTGTTGCAGCCCGTTTCTGCGAAGCTCTTCAACTATTAGATTGTTCAGCTGATGGTGTATCGACTCACACGCCACCCTGATCGCGTGGAAGATCGCCTTCGCCGACGAGCCCCCGTGTGTGATAATGCATACACCGTTAACCCCGAGAAGCAGTGCCCCCCCATGAAGTTCCGGGTCCATCTTCGTCTTCAGGCTCTCCGTGGCGCCGCGCAGCAGTAAGGCGCCGGCCATGCGCAATGGGTTGGCAGTGAATTCCGACTTGATAAGACGACCAATCACAAGTGCCACGCTTTCGCTGGTCTTCAATACTATGTTTCCAACGAACCCGTCGCACACCACCACATCCATCTGGCCTTCAAACAGATCATGACCCTCGATGTTGCCGCGAAAGTTCAGGTTCGACGCGTCAAGAACGCGAAAAGCCTCTTTGGTGACCTCATTGCCTTTGGTGTCTTCGCCGCCTATGCTCAAGAGGCCGATCACGGGATTAGCCCGTCCAAGAATTTCCCGACAGTAGACTGCTCCCATCACCGCAAACTGCCCGAGAAGCCGAGCATCACAGTCGATATTGGCGCCCGCATCGATGAGAACGAACGGATTCTTCAGCGTGGGCATAACGGTCGCAATTGCGGGTCGCCCAACCCCCTCAAGGTTCCGTAGTTTAAGGGAAGAGGCAACGACGACCGCCCCGGTGTTCCCCGCCGATACGACGGCATCCGCTTCGCCCTTCTTGACCAGATCAACTGCCCTGCCGATCGACGAGTCCTTCTTCTTTCTTACGGCCTGAGCCGGGGCCTCGCCCATGCCGACCACTTCCGAGGCGTGCTTGACCTCGATCTTGTCCGACACCCTCCGATGCTTGTTGAGTTCATCACGGATCGCAGCCTCGTCACCGACGAGCAGGACCTTGGACACACCAGTCAGTTCCGCCGCAGCGCGCACCGCACCGGCAACGATCTCCCTGGGGGCATGGTCTCCGCCCATTGCGTCTACGGCAACTCGCATGGCAGTGGCTAGCAGTCCGTCGGCCTTCGCGCCGTGCTGCGCACATCGCAAAGGCCTGGGTCTGCTAGAAAGTTCTGCTCCGCAAAACTGGTTTAATCAGCAACCTCCGGCAGAGCCGGTGGATTGACGCGCATTCCGATCTTCTCGTTGCCGAATCTCTTCCGGCACACTCAACGCAGCGGCCCGATGTCCGCCGCTGCCACCTTCCTCATAGCTTTCTTATTGCGCCCCTTGTCTTGTTTCCCAACACACCCCAATTCGCAATCCCTCAAATCCGGATGAAATCGGGATTACCTGGCAGAATGGAGGACTTTGGCGAAACGCCAAATTCCGACAGTCTGCTACTCGGATTCAACCGTGACTACCTGCCGGCCGCGGTAGTATCCACATGACGGGCAGACTCTGTGAGGCCTATGCGCCGCTCCGCACTGGGGGCACGGTTTGGTCGAAACAGGTTTCGTTCTCTTCGCGGCTTTTCGGGAACGCACCCTGGCTTTGGATGTTTTTCTTTTTGGTACGGCCATCTTTACTTCCCTTCACTCTCTATTTGAGTGGGGCAGGCGGAGTTTATTAAGGGAATCCCACCGCCTGTCGTCCCACGAAACGCTGCAGCTGCAATCTCCCTTGTTCAAATTCATTCCGCAATGCACGCATATTCCCTTGCAGCTCGCGTCGCAGAGCGGGTTCAACGGAAAGGTGAGGATCATAGATTCACGAATATCGGGCGTCAAGTCGACAAATTCCATACCTTCTTCAACTTCAACTGCGCGCAGGAATGCACTATCTGTCACATTTGCCGTGAAGAAATCTCCGCATCTGCCACAGGCAAATGATACTCTGCAGGATACCGACCCTCGCACAACCAGTTCACTGCCTGCCAGTGATGCCTGCAGTCGATACTTGATCGGTCCTTCAACGTGCAGGTGTTCCTCATTGTCCATCTCAAGGATCGAACCGGGCTCCTCGCCCGACACGTCGGCCTGGCCCTGCGCAAGTTCCGCTAGAGAGAATATCACGTGGGCC
>SPBP01000015.1 GCA_004525935.1 Lentisphaerales bacterium
GGACGTGCCTGTTCCCGAACGGGTTCCGGCAATCGACCAGGACTATGTCAAGTCGATGCTTCAACCCGAGATACTGGAACCCATCATCAAGTATCAGCGTGTCGCAGCCCGCCTTGTTGATCGCGTAGCGGCCGCCTTTAACGCGGTCCTTATCGACAAGCACAACAACGTCGCGAAGGTGCGACGCGAGCATGTAGGGCTCGTCTCCGGCCATCCTGTAGTCGAGCAACAGTGTCTTGCCATCGGAAACAACACGTGGGGGGCGCCTCTTCTCCCGCAGAAGCATCTTATCAACAAGACGCTCCATGAACGGTGGCTCCTTCTTCTTGTAGCCCCTGCTCAGAATCGCGACCTTTCTGCCCTCCTGCTGGAGCCGTCTGGCAAATACCTCAACCACAGGCGTCTTCCCGGTTCCACCGACGGTGAGGTTGCCGATGCTTATCACCTGGCATCCCAGCGTATGATGACGCAGGATGCCTTTCCGGTAGAGAAACAGTCTGAGCTGCACAACCGACCAGTATAGGGAGGAGAGACACCTCAGCGACATCAGCACAAAACGATCCACCCGGCCGGCATCCCTCGAAAGTTCGCTGGTGCGGATCAGGCTGAGCACATACTTCTCGACCCGCTCTCTCTTCTGATTCCTCTCTGCCATGCCGAGTAGTATCCCTGCCCCGGTCCAGCCGGTTCACCGCACGCTGCAGTGCGTCATTGTTTTGACAATCCGACCGGAATGTTGCCACCCGAGACTGCCGTCAGTCAAGATCGAAGCCTGTCGCAGGACGGAACCGTTCATGATCCTTCTGGTTTTGCTCCTGTTGCTTCTTGATTTCGTACATGTTGTCTGATAAGTACCAACTTATATGACTTCGCAACTGGGGCCGGGAGATACATCACAATGAAGATCGGACTGAACATTCAGGGGATGGACGGCGAATCGGACAAGGCGGCTGAGCAGAGAGCACTTGATATCATCCTGCGCAACGTTCAGAAGGGAGACTGGGAAGCGAAGGACCTTCTGTTGAAGCAGTTTCGAACACTCGTCACGTCGCTTGCGGAAAAACGCACAACCGATCCGGCTGTTCTCAATAAGTACACGGAAAGAGGAAACGAAGGTTTGCTGAAAGCCGCACGCAAATTCAAACCCGAACCCGGGGCCGATAACTTCCGCATCTTTGCACTCGATCACATCGAGTCCGCCATGAACCAGCAGGACAAGGGGGGCGGATTCTTGGGCAGGCTCTTCGGCAAGGGATAGGATCCTTCGCAATGTGCGGCTACCCATCAGTGTCAGCTGATAACCACCCCGTAATTCCGGCGCTCCGTTCTGAATCTGCAATGAACCAACCCGTTGAGGAAAGACCAGGCCGACAGGCAACAGCTGCCGCGGCGATGTTTGAGCCCGGCAACTGGACGCAGACACTCGACCTGTCGGTCATGTTCGATTTCCAGCGAACGCTGGAAATCGACGTCGGATGCGGCAAAGGAAGATTCCTGCTTGCGCGCGCGCGGAACAATCCGGACGTCAACTACATCGGAATCGACCGCATGGTCAAACGTCTGCGGAAACTTGATCGCAAAATTGATCGCACCGGCCTGGACAACGTCAGGCTACTGAAAACAGAAGCATCATATGCTTTCGAGGAATTGCTTCCCCCGGCGTCGGCAAACGCGATCTACACCTTCTTCCCTGACCCGTGGCCGAAGAGACGACATCACAGGAGGCGGCTGTTCTGTCCGGCGTTCTGCAGCGCGCTGGCACGAGTGCTGGCGCCACGGGGACATCTGCACGTATCGACGGATCATCTCGAATATCTTGCCGAGATCAGCGATCTGATGCTGGCAAACGGGGCATTTGAGCCGGTCGATGCTCTCACCTTGTCCGAAGAGGAACGGACCAATTTTGAGAAGACATTCCTGGGGCTGCACACCGAAATCGGAAGATGCTCATTCAGGCGGATGGATGTCGCTCGATCCGAGCAAAGCTGATAGTCGCCGTGGATTCTCTGAGCGCGCCGGACGCCGCCCTCACAACTGCCTTCCCGTCCCCGCCGGTACCCACCAGGAAGGAACGCCCGATGCCGCCGGCGACCACTGTGTGCCCGTCGCTCCTGTATCCACGGAGTATCGCCGGTCCGGTGGAATCCAGGATCACCTGACCCATCCAGTCGCGACACCGGCGTCGGTGTTCATCCAGCACTTCCAGGTCGACCTGAACAGTCTCTCGACGGTCGGCGTCCGCGGTCGCAGGGTCCACCGTGAGTTGAATGCTGTGAGCAGATCCCCAGGACTCGACCCGGTCCTCGGCACTTCCAAGCCGATGAGAACCTTTGACCAGGAGTTCGCCGGAGTCAAAGTCTACAGACCACTTCAAATGCGGTTCTCCGTCGACGGAAAGCAGTTCTCTGCCGTTTCTAAGCAGTGTGATCCTCTCGCAGTTTGTGAAACAGTGCACTTCCCTGGCTTCATTACCATTGCGGTCTTCGCGCCAGTCCGCAACCAGTCTGACAAATGGCGTCCGCAGCTGAAGCGCCTTCAACAGATCACACGCCGGTTTCGGCACACGCCACGCATCAAATACACCGGAATACCGCCGATAGCGTTTCTTCCTGAGCGTTGCGTAGTCGTTCATGCACCAGATCAGGTAGCCCGCGTTGAATTGCTCCCCGGATATGACCCGCAACTCGCGCTCTATCATTGCCACCTGCTTCATTTCTTCCGCCGGATCACCGCGCAAAGCGGTCGGGAGATTGCAGCATTCACTGACCACCGTGGCGCCCTTCCGACTCGCGGCCGCGCACTCCCGCAAAACTGCGGTCTCATAGTTACACGCCCAGACGTCGACCATTCCCGTCGTCTGGTTCCTGCGCGCCCGGTTAAGATGGTTTTCGGCATACGTGACGGGTCGCGACGGATCGAGTTGCCGACACAGTCCGGAAAGAGCGAGATACGCACGCCTGGAGCGCGCTTCATTTCCCATACCCCATATGATAATGCCGGGTCTGTTCCGGTCCCTGCATATCATGCGCTCGATCTGCCGCATTGCCAATTGAAGCCATCGGCCCGTTCGCACGCTCTTCCAAGACGCAATCTCTGCATAGACCATGATGCCCAATTCGTCACACGCATCAAGGAATGCCGGGTGCTGGGGATAGTGTGACAACCTGACGAAATTGCAGCCGCTGTCCTTCAGCAATGCAGCATCCATCCTGTGCAAGCGCTCGGGCATGGCCCGACCGAATCCGGGCATGCTCTCGTGCCGGTTCATTCCACGCAACTCCGTACGGCGACCATTCAGCATGAAACCGGACGCCGTGAACTCTGTATGACGAAGCCCGAATCTTTCCCGCAGACGATCAACAACCGCGCCATCCTCAACGACCTCGACAACGAGCGAGTAGAGCCCCGGATCCTCCGGATCCCAGAGAAACGGCTTAGAGATTCGAAACTGAACCGACTCAGTAAGTGAACCCGTTGGCGGCACGATCAACGGCTCGTCACTTTCCACTGCCGCTGCCTGCTTCCCGTCCGGCCCGACAACCAGCCAGCGAAGGCGCACATCCGCAGTCCCATCTGAGCGGTTCATGACCCCGATGTCTGCCGCAACCACAGGCTGAGGATCAAGCGCATTCACGCACAGAATGCGAAGGCTATCGCCCACCAGGTGAACCGGCGGACGTTGCACAAGCCGAAGCCTGCCAGATAATCCGCCGTACAGCAGGAAGTCGGGACTGTCTATCCCCGGTAGGATATGCGACCGACACTTGTTGGTCAATCTTACAGCCAGCACGTTTTCCTCACCGGGCCTCAGCAACCGGCTGACTTCCAGGCTGAAGCCCAGGTATTCCCCATCCACGTCAGCAACCTTCGTTCCGTTCAGCCACACATCGCCCGTGCCGTAGAACCCTTCCGACTCAAGCAACCACGTTCCACCCGAGACCTTTTGCGTTCCCGACGGGATCATGAACTGCTTCCGATAAGCTCCGAATCCGCGGTAGTAGTCAACACCATCCTGAAAAGCGTCACGTGCATTCCAGCAATGAGGCAGGTCAATCGTTTCATGGCCCGTCGACGCGGAGCCTCTCAGCCATTGTCGGTCCTGCTTCTTACGGACAAAGCACCAATCGTTGTTCAAGTCGATTCCGTATTCCGTTCTCACGGTACAAGCTCCGGATTGTTCTGAACCTGCGAATGTTGACGAGCCATCTAAACAGTTGGCTGCCCGGTCTTAGAGGACAGTGACCGTCAGCCCATCGAGGTTCACATCACAGTCGAAGAAGCGGGCCGCCTGGTTGACTCTTCGCGTTTCAAGTGTTCGTCGAATCCTGCGCGTCGCCTCATGATCTTTACCTATCAGGAGAAGGAACCCCCCACCGCCGGCACCCGCAAGCACGCGACCGGCAGTCCAGCGACCGACGCTGTTGAGTATCGATTCAATGCCTGCATTCGTTGCCGCGGGATCAATATGCTTCTTGAGCATCCAGTACCTGTCCACGATTGAGGCAAACGAGTCCAAATCCCGCGAGTCAAGACTCGTCTTCATTTCGATGGCGGTCCTCTTGAGTTCCTGAACCGTCTGCACAATTGCCGGATCCCTGGCCAGATAGCGAGCAACGACGTTGTGGAGTATGTCACGAGCCATTCTCTTCTGGCCGGTGTAATACAGAAGAACCCGCGATCTGAGCTCGCTGTCCGCAGACATGTCAAAGACAACCCACTGCAGACTGGGCGTCTGGTCAGGACCCGGATTGGTCTGGATCAGTTTTTCGCCGGGCACAATTCCGCCAATTTGATCCTGCCATCCACCGCCCGTGTTCATTCTCTGCTCAAGCACACTCGTGAGTGAGACAAGTTCGTTCGTATTCAACATCCTGCCGGTCACCCGGCCGAGGCAGGCAAGCACGGCCGCGCCGAGGATCGAACTGGTTCCAAGTCCCGATCCCTTAGGCAGCGCGGAAAAGACAGTCAGGTCAAGACCGCCGCCAAGTCTACTCAGACATTTTGAAAGTGATTGGCCCGGACCGTTCGGTCCGATTCCGGAGAGTGACAGCGCCGCTATGGGAAGACTTGCCCAGTGCCTGGGATCCCCGTACTGAAGAAAATCAGATGTACGAGTCAGTTCCATTGTGCAACCTAGGTCGATGCTGGATAATCGGACGACGCGCCGATCATTCAGTTTTGCCATTACCTGCACGGGATACTGGCCGTTCAAAGTGACGGCGGCATTCAGGACAGCCCCACCGCTTTCGCTGCAAATCGGCGGCGTATCTGACCATCCCCCCGCGAAATCGATACGAACAGGCGTGGTTACCCAGACGACCTGATCGTGCTCAATCGCCGCCTCCCCAGACACCGTCGCAGCACCTCCCCCTCTGTAAACAGATTCCCGAACCGCATCGAATACTCCTGTCCTCAAATCCTTTTCGTGCCGGCATCCCACGGCCCTGAGTGCGGCAGCTGTCGGCTTACGCTTGGTAGCTATCATTGCAGCAAGCTGAAAGGCCCGCGCCTTGAACAGGGGATCAGTCGACCCGGCCACGGCTTTACCGATCTGCAGCACTGCCCTTGTAGCCTCCTCACGCGTGCGAATCTGTTCGACAATCAACGAGGCCGGAGTGCTGTGCTGAGTCCGGAGCCGCGTTGCCAGGGCGTCAATCGACACCATCCTCTGGATTTCCTGGCGATGAGCTATGAGCCGGGCCTGGTTCACTCTTCTCACTACCTGGGCCATGCTCAACCTTCTGCTGCGAAGCCACGCATTCTTCTGTCTCGAGCCGACCCCTGGCTGCATCCAGAGCACGCGGTTCAACGATGCGTCAATACCACCGGCCACCCACATCCTTGCTTCCCATAATGTTTTCTCAGCTGACCTGCTCCATATTGCCGACTGTGAAAGCTTATGACGCGCGAGCCATCGTTCTATCGGCGTATTCAGAAAACTGCAGCCCGTACCGGCACCCACTCGCCCCTTGAAGTCATCATCCAGACCGTAAAGCACCGAGACCCAGTCGGAATTCCCAATCGGCAGACACACGAGGCAGATTTCTTCATTGAGAACAATCGGGGTCCTGGCGGACCCGGGCAAGCCAACCAGCATGTTTGATCCGCGCAACCGCACCGGCCCGTTTATGTGTGACGCCTCTATCATGCTGCCGCGTTCGGCTATGACTCGCGAAGAGTATGTACTGCTGTTGAAGACGAATGCATCGTCGAGCATGGCCTCCGGCGAATGGTATTCACGACTGAAGTTCTCAAAACCATACTTCTTAGCCGTCCGGGAAAGCGTGGATATGTTCGAAAGCAATTCCCTGCTCGTTCCGACATGAAAGAAGTCACAGTACGGCACGATATTGACATGAAACGCAATCTTCCGCAGGCCGTTGTAAAGGGAAACCAGCGTAGCTTCATGTGTCTTGTCCGCTATCTTCCTATGCAATGCCGACAGATAGGCCTTCAGGCGGATTGCCGGGGCCAGCGCAAGGGCAAATTCCTCATACAGATCTAGCGCCGGACATCTGCCGTCAAGAATGTTTCTGAGTAACCCGGTGCCGATACTGACGCGACCCTCGCTTAGACGCACACCTGCAAGTTCGAGAATCTTTCCGACCGTTTCGGGGTCAAGACTGAGTATCCCCGTGTCGACAAGAACTCGACCCATGGGGTCAACTGCACCCCGTGTCCGCGCGACATCTTCGTCGGGCTTCTGCAGGAAGTCTCTAACTCGAACACACTTCCCCGCCGTTCCCGGGGCGGCGCCGACATAGACCCCGTGCCTGCCTCCTACCGATAACGGGCCCGGGTATGCAACACCAGTCACCCCTGTCCTGTCAAACGACAGACTGCCTCCGTCGAAGGTAAGAAGAACGTCGCCGACGCCAATCAATACCTGTCCGCCGGAACGAGCGGGTAGCATTCCCATGTTCCTGAGGCACAGGTCAAACAGGTCTGCCCCGTTCGTCCCATCAACCGTTGCCGGAAGCGGAGCGAAGATCTTGCCCTGCGCGGCGTAGGCGGGAACACGTCGGCTGTCGCCGCCCGAATGAAGAATCAGCATGCGCCTGTTCCTGAAAAGGTCGGCAAGTCGGTTTGACTTGATGCGGGGATTCGACGCGCAGATGCGTTCGGCAACAGTCGCAAGCACCGCGAGTGTCGCACCCGCAGAACCGACGCGTCGTCCTCCGGGATCCGGTACTGCCTCGAACACTGCCGCCGGATCGAGCAATCCGTTGCGTTGGCGCCATGCAAGTTGCGCTCCGTACCCGTGCGCCTGCTTCTCGTTCGAACCGGTAAGAATGACGCGATCAAACGCGCGCCCGGCACAACTCTCGGTCACTGAAGCAACTCCTTCCATGAATCGTCGCCCTCAACCCCGCCCTTTGTCGAATCGAGCCGGGCTCGCACCTCCATAATGACGAAGGCCATCTCCATGCCGTACTGACGACCGGCCAGAAGTTCCACAATCCGCTCTGCCTCGTGAAGATGTCCGTTCCTCGCATACAGAGAGCCAAGAAGGTATTGATTCTGCGGATGCCAGAAATGCCAGTCGGTATAGTCCTTCCAGTATCGTATCGCCGCTTCTCTGCTGCGCCTTTCCAGAATGGCCGTCTTCAGCCAACACAACTCGCGATCCCGCGGATTCATGGCAAGTCCCCTGTTGCACCATTTCTCCGCCGTCGCCTCAAGATCGCCGGACGCGATGGGATCCGTAAGTGATTGCGCCGCTGCAAGCGTCTTCCTGGCCACCAGTTCACAGAATCGGTAGTTGTGGGGATACAGGGCGTCTGCCTTCATGCACCTGCCGAGCACCGGTCGAATATCATGGGGCTCCGACGAGTATTTCGCCTGGTAGTAAAGTCCCTGTGCTGCTGATGCGCGCAATCCGTATACTATCCCGAAGCCCGTGACACCACAGAGAATGATACCCGTCACCAGACCCAGGAACATTTTCATGCGGCTTACAGCCTCTCTTGTTCACCCCGGAATTTAGACTAGCCGACGAAGGCGAACCTTTCCCGCAGGCGATGCGACAGTGAATCAGAACATACCCCGCGGCACCTTGATGATGTCCCCGGGTTCAACAAGAGGGTCCAGATCCTCACGGTCCCTGATGCGCCGCATGTCGAGTTTCATCCTCTGGCCGCCCCGCACAAGATACACCACCCGGTCATGAGCAAACTCGGTCGGTCCACCGGCGGTGGATATCGCCATGGTGACCGTTATTGACCGCGTGAAGTTGTAGGGGCCGGGCCGATGCACATATCCCTCGATAAAGAATTCGCTGGCTGGCGGCACGACAGCAACGTAAATCGCGCCTTCCTTGAATATGCCGTTGGAAACAAAAGCTCTCTCTATCTTATTCTCGGCCTCGTCCGTACTCAGGTTACCAATCTGTACAGAGCCGATATAGGGCAGTTTGACATCTCCTGTTTCGTCGATCACTTCTTCAATTATGTTCTGTGTGGCACCCAGCAGTCGAATGGTGATTCTGTCCCCGGATCTGAGCCGCTGCTCGCCGGGCGGAGGCGGATATCGTTCCAGACGGTCGGTCCGTAGACTGGAAGACGTCGTACCGCCACATCCGGCGGTACAGACCACAAGGAAAACTACCCATGAGACTATGCCAAGTCTCCTCATCTAGACCCTTTCACGTTCATCGGCAACACCTCGCTTCTTACGCGACGAACGATGCCCTTTGCCTGCCACAAGACTGCTTCCCGCCCCAACATCATCTCCCTGCTCACCGTCCGTCTTGTAGTATGACTGGTAATCATAGTAGTAACCGTAATCGCGCGAAATATTGATCTTGTTAAGAACAACTCCTACAATCTTGCCACCAACGTTTTCAACGAGTTTCCTGGCGCGTGCCGAGAGGTGTCTGGGATAGCCACGGTACTGAACAACCATCAATACACCATCCGCCTTACTGACCAGCACAGATGCGTCACTGACCCCTATGATCGGGGGAGCATCGAGCGCAACCATGTCATATCGGCCTTTTAACTCATCTATAACATCAGACATGCGTTGCGTATCAAGTAAACCGGCTGAATTCGACGACGAATTCCCGCTCACCAGCAGGAAGAGATTCGGCCACTGTGTCTCGATGATGGCTTCGTCTAATGTCACTTCTCCCCTCAAGACTTCCGCCAGTCCGGGACCGCGCGCGACATTGAAAATCCTGTGCTGTTTCGGCCGACGCAGATCCGAATCAACAATTATCACCTTGTCTCCCATCTGCGCACTTACGAAAGCAAGATTAGAAATTGTAAATGACTTCCCCTCTCCAGCGCCGCCGCTCGTAATACAGAGGGTCTTGCCGTCCTTGAACAGCTTGGAGAATTGCAGATTGGTTCGAAGCAACCTGTAAGATTCCGCGTGGACGCTGTCCTCGCCCGCGTCCGTGAGCGCCTTCACCTTCTGAGGAATAACTCCCACGACCGGAATACCAAGGTGGCGTTCGATATCCTCAATCGTCCTGATAGACGTGTCCGCATATTCCATGACAAAAGCGATGCCGACGCCCATGACGACCCCGAGCAGAAGACTCAGCGCAATATTGAGCAACATGATCGGACTGACGTACTCGTCCACGCCCGGCTTCTCCGCACGGTCTATTACCTTCACGGGTGTCTGCGGCAAGTCCAGTTCGATCTTCTCCTCGATAAGCCGACTGTGCAACCGGTCCCGGACCGACCTCAGCTTCGCGAGATCCAGCTCGGCATTCTGAAACGGAAGGTACTTATCGGCCGAGCGCTCGATATCCTGCCGTCTTTCCTCATCCAGTTCCTTAGTCACTTCCTCATAATTCATCTTCGCAATCTCGTAATCTGTTTCTAAAGCGAGGCTACTGCCTCGTACAGCGTCCTTTATCTCCAGATTCAACTCGTTGAAGATCGCCTTGTTTCGGAGCACGTCCGGGTGTTTCGGCCCCAGGCTCTCCTCAAGTTCCCGCATCCTCAACTTTGTGCTGTACCATTCCCTGCGCAACGATCCCAGGTTCGGATCCTTCATAAGGTACTGGACGAGGTAGAGCACATCGTCCCCCTCGAAGTTGGTGATCTTCTCCAGCCTGGTCCGCCGATCCAGCATTTCCGCTTGGGCACTCATGCGACGCGTTTCCAGGTGTTGAATCCGGGTCTTTTCTGTTATGTCCGATTCGCCGCGATACCGCTGATACACAAGCACACCCAGATCCACCCGCATTGCCTCAACATCCTTTTCCTTCTCAGTAACCAGCTTCTCATAGCGCATATACTCTTCGCTCAGTGCCGCCATTCCCTTTCGGGTCTTATCCCTGACGGTCTCGGTGCTTTCTTCCCGATAGACTTCAGCGATCATGTTCGCAATCTCTGCGACATCGCGCGTCGTTTCTTCTGCATTCTCAGCCGAACTGCGCCTGTAAACGTCGACCTTGATGATGTTCGTGTCCAGGTACGGCTGCACTCGCACGCTACTGAGCAACTCCTTGCGGGCCATTGAAAGCGACATGGGGGCACGATTGCCGGCAAATCGTTTATGAAGTCCCAGGTTCTCAATAACCCTGTCCATCACTGTCTGGGAACGTACGATCTCGAGCTGGGTCTTGAGGTAGAAGGGATTATACCACGTGTCCGCCTCACGATTCTCAAACACAGGAACATCCGCAACTACACGGGTAACAGTCATGCGCGTCGATGCCATGTATACTTTGGGCAGCGAAATCGTTACAAGCACACCGGCGACGACGACCATGAGCATCACCCCGATGACAATTTCCTTGCGGGAGCGCAGCACTTGCCAGTACTCCAGGAAATGTCGAGTATCCTGATCTTCGCTGTTCATGATTGTTCCCTGTCGCATGATAGCGACACAGTCCGAGCATCAATCCCGCAACAACGCGGTTAACATATCACTATGAAGCCTGCCGGGGGTTTATGTCAAGAGTCTGACATCTTCCATGAAGAACTGATGATCGGAATGCGGAACGGTTCATGCGAAATCAGAACTGCGACTTCACGGCGAACCGGAATGTGTTCCTCGCGTGTGGGGTCCTGATCCACTCCGGGTCCGCGTCCCATTTCTCATAGCCGTAGGAGGCCGAGGCCGACAGATTGCGATTCAGAACGTAGTCAAGACCACCCTCGAACGCCAGGAGAGTGTCGTTTCCGTCGGGCAATGTGGCCACAGGACTGCCATTTTCATACAGTGCAACGGTACCGCCCTGGTAGTCGCCCCTGGCATAAACGGCCCGCAGTGATGCCATCATCCGTTTCGGAATAATCTCGTGCCGCGCTGCCACCGCAACACTGGTTCGATCCTGCGTCGAATAGGGAGATATGTCACCTCTGACCACACGCCGATGTACCGCGAGACTCAATCTCGTCAACGCGGACGGTGAGAACAGAAGCTGGAGTTCGCCGGATGGGACCGTCCTCGACTCGTAGGAGGCATTGTCGTAGTGAACTCGAGACGCCCCCACCTTACCCATGACGGTGAATGCGCTGAACACCTTTTCCGCGCCACCTTCGGCCGTCATAATGACCGTGCTGCGATCCACATCGTACTGCGTGCCGATGTCGCTATCATCATATGACGTCGCGCAAAGCAGGCTAATGCCGGACCGTGTAACATACTTTCCACCTACATCGACGCCAGTCTGCTCCTCGTCGCCGATCAGGCTGTAGAGTTCGCTGTCATACATCTTCCACATCTGGCGCCCATGAATATTGATGGACGAGCGATTCGGGATCAACTCATAGCCAGCCCCGAAACGCACTCGATTCAGCTGATAGTTCACGGTCTCCCGGAAGGTGCGACCGCTGTCCATGACCGAAGGAACGTCTGTAGAGTGGAAGAACTCCCGGAAATCGAACCGTAACCTTTCAGAATACCGGTGATGAACGTCAATCCCGAGGTCGTGGTAGAGATCTGACTGATTCTGATCAATGCGGGGATTGGAACGATATGATATCGTCGGAGTATAGAATACATCGAAATCCGTACGATCTACCGATCCCTTCAGGTCACCACGAGGGCTGACCCGGAACTGGAACTGTGATTCTTTATCGGAATCGGTGCCATCACGATTGTCATCGAAGATCCCGTATCCCTCAACAGAAAAGGTCCAAGGTCTCCATCCTTCAACACAATAGCCACGACCCAGTATCGACAAAAACGCCACCGCAATCGCAACTGTCTTCACCATCTGTGATCTCATAACGTTCTCCAGCCGTGCCCCGTTGTGCCGAGAGAAACCCACTTCCCTATCAGTACATAGACGCTTAATATACATTCCCGGAAAAACAACGTCAATAGGGAATTCCAATATGTGGCGGGTTTTCGGACAGACGAAAGATGGCGTATTGCCTTGCTTGAAACGTGCCGGCGGCCCTGCTATCTTCCATCTGATGAATCCTCGCACCTCTTTTACGTATCCCCTGTCAGCTGCCCAGCAGTCCCTGCTTCTTGACATCCTGCGAACAGGCAACTTTCGTCCGTTTCCGCTGGAATATACCATTATGGCAGCCGAAGGCACTGCCTGCAGAATAGCCCTATACAAGAGCGGAAAATGTGTGATCCAGGGAAAAGGTGCTTCCGACTTCGTGACTTTCACGCTGGAACCACAAGTGCTTGCCACGGCTGGCCTGGGTTATGAACACGTGCTTGATTCCGAGGCATTCAGTCCACACATAGGAATTGACGAAAGCGGCAAAGGCGACTTCTTCGGCCCGCTCGTCGTGGCCGGCGTCTTTGTGGATAATGATATCGCTACCGCCATGCGCGACATGGACCTGAAGGAAAGCAAGCGCATGACGAGCGACAAGAAGGTTCTGGAAACGGCTCGTTCTCTCAGAAAGCTGCTCGGCAAGCGATACGCAATTGTCGCTATCGGCCCCGCCGCCTATAACCGGCTTTACGCCAAGATGAGGAACGTCAACCGGATGCTCGCGTGGGCTCACGCCAGGGCCATCGAAAATCTGCTCGAAACCGTTCCGTCATGTCCGCGAGCGATCTCCGATCAATTCGGAAGCAAGCGACAGGTCGAACAGGCGCTCATGAAGAACGGCCGCCGCATCGAACTCATTCAACGCCATAGGGCGGAATCCGATTATGCCGTCGCCGCGGCCTCCGTGCTCGCGCGAGCCGTTTTCCTGACGTCACTTCAGAAGTTCTCAGAACAGTACAAGACGACATTCCCGAAAGGCGCATCGGCGGCAGTTCAACATGCTGCCGTTGAACTATTGAAAACGCGTTCCCCCGAGACTCTTCTTGAGGTGGCAAAATGTCATTTCAAGACGACGGACGAGGTGCTTGCCCAGGCCGGGACCAATCGGAAGGCCCTTGGCAGCGTGGGAGCTGCCGTGTCAAAAGCCATCCAGCGCACCCCGGCAAAACCGAAGGAATAAATGGGTTCGCTCGAATCATAAGGACGACATTACCGTGCCTGCCCCGAAAGGCGGGGTCACCAGTCACAGAATCTCGCCTGGTAACCAACGCATCTTTGAACCCATTGGGGTTCAGCAGCACAGGCGCGATGCCGCTTCCGTCGCCGAGATGCCCCTCGCGAATATGACCTTTGATCGGCTGCGCGCTCCCTTGACCAGTGTAACAGCTCCTCTTCTCACGCCCAGGGCTTCAGCAAGTACGGCGACCAGTTCGGAGTTTGCTTTGCCGTCAACGGGCGGGGCCGTCAGCCTGATCTTGAGGGCGTCCTGCCCCGTGCTCTCCACTTTGCATGCTGACGAACGCGTCACCACCTTCACAATGATGTCCACTCCGTCCTCGCGCTGACGAATCCATTTCACGTTGAATCTCTACCCTTGAGGCTTCCTGCAGTCAAGCCTCGGGCGCGTGCGTCAAAAAGTCAAAAATAACCGTTGCATCGATTCTGATGTTTCTATATATAGAAACCCCATGCGACCTGATTTGGACGAGTTCAAGCGGCTTGCCGCGGAATACACGATCGTTCCAGTCTGCAGCGAAACGCTCGCAGACATGGACACGCCCGTGTCCGTTCTGCTTCGGTTTGCCGGGGATGAGAATGTCTTCCTGCTCGAGAGTATGGAAGGCGGCGAGAAATGGGGTCGGTATTCGTTCCTGGGGATTCGACCGCAGCTTCTCTTTGAGGTCGACCATATGAATCCCGGATCGACCGACCGGCTTGACGCGCTTCGAAAAGTCTACGCGAATGAGAGAGTTGCGCCAATACCTGACCTGCCGAGATTTATCGGCGGCGCAGTCGGTTTCATCGGATACGAGGCTATTTCGGAATTCGAAACGATGCCCATTCCCGGGAAGCCGGATTCCAACACGTTCCCCTGCAGCAAATTTGTCAGGGCGGACCGCGTCATTGTCTTCGACAACGTAAAACACACGGTTAAGGTCGTTGTCTGCACACATCCCGGTGCATTCTCATCACCAGAAGCAGCCTACGAGGAAGCTCGTGGCCAGATAGAGGATATAGAATCGGTTCTGCGCGAAGCCAGACCACCAGTCGCATGCGAAGCTTTCGAGAAGGTGTCATTCGAATCAAACATGAGCCGTGAACAGTTTTGTAAGATGGTCGAGTCTGCGAAGAATTACATTTACGCCGGAGACATCATTCAGGCGGTTCTGAGCCAGCGCTTTTCGGCAAGGACCAGCACTCCCCCTCTGCAGATCTACAGGGCGCTGAGACTACTGAACCCATCACCCTATACTTTCTTTCTCAAGATCGGTGGGCAGGCACTGGTTGGGTCCTCGCCTGAAGTCATGGTGCGGTTGACGGGAGACCGGATCGAGCTTCGCCCTATAGCCGGGACCCGACCACGCGGCTCGACCGAACAGGAGGATCGCCGACTTGCGGATGAACTGCTCTCAGATGACAAGGAGAAGGCTGAGCACGTCATGCTCGTGGACCTGGGACGTAACGACGTCGGACGAGTGGCCCAGACGGGCAGCGTGCAGGTCAGGGAATATATGGTCGTCGAGCGATACAGCCACGTGATGCACCTTGTATCGCACGTAGAAGGCATCCTGAAGAAGGGATTCGACGCCTTCGACGTAATAGGTGCGTGCTTCCCGGCCGGAACTCTCACCGGTGCCCCGAAGATACGTGCCATGCAGATTATCAGCGAACTGGAGCCCGGGCCACGCGGCACCTATGGCGGGGCGATCGGCTACATAGGTTATGATGGCAACATGGATCTCGCCATCACGATCCGCACCGTGCAGGTGGCAAACGGCACGGCATCAGTGCAGGCCGGGGCAGGAATCGTTTTCGACTCCGACCCGACCCGCGAGTTTGAAGAAACCTGCCACAAAGCCCGGGGTATGCAGCGAGCCGTTGAAATGGCCGGGGCCGGATTGAAGGAGCTGGACTGAAAATGATCGTGGTCATCGATAATTACGATTCATTCACCTACAACCTCGTCCAGATGATGGGGTCCCTGGGCGCCGACATAAACGTCTATCGCAACGACTGCATCTCGGTCGAAGAGCTGGATGCGATGGCACCCTCGGGAATTGTTATTTCGCCGGGCCCCTGCACCCCCGCCCAGGGGGGGATCTCAATAGAGGCGGTACGACATTTCTTCAAGCACATCCCCATTCTCGGCGTCTGCCTCGGACACCAGGCGATTGCTGCCGCGTTCGGCGCCAACATAGTAAACGCGAAGCGCATCATGCACGGGAAGACATCACTTGTCTCACACGATGCCACTCCCCTCTACGAGGGGATAAAGGATCCTTTCCCCGCGGGACGTTATCACTCTCTGGCAGTAGAACGTGACTCGCTTGCGCGGGAGTTCCTTATTGACGCAACCAGCGACGATGGCGAAATCATGGGCATTCGCCACGAATCCCTGCCTGTCCACGGAGTTCAATTTCATCCGGAATCTGTCCTTACGCCCTCCGGAAAGAGGCTGCTTCGGAACTTCCTGGGTATCGTGCAACGTTCAATGGAGTCGTCCACCCGGAACGAGCAAGGAGGCCAATCATGAAAGAATACCTGCAAAAACTTGTGGAACGAACCGATCTGACGAAGTCCGAAACGACTTCGGTATTCGACACAATAATGGATGGTGGCGCCACGCCTGCGCAGATCGCCGCCCTGCTGGTTGCGTTGCGCATGAAGGGGGAAACGGCTCAGGAAATTGCAGCGGCAGCATCGTCCATGCGACGACATGCCGTCTTTATCGACACACGTGGCCTGCCCGCCGTTGATACCTGTGGCACTGGTGGAGATTCCCTGAACACTTTCAACGTGTCAACCAGCGCAGCACTCGTTGCCTCCGGCGCGGGAATCAGGGTCGCAAAACACGGGAATCGCGCAATGAGCAGCAAGTGCGGCTCGGCGGATGTTCTCGCAGCGCTCGGTGTTAACATCGAGGCACCCATTGACGTTGTGGAAGAGTGCATCCAGGAGGCCGGTATCGGATTCCTGTATGCACCGCTCCTTCATCCGGCCATGAAATACGCCGGCCCTGTTCGCCGCGAAATGGGCATTCGTTCGATCTTCAATATGCTGGGACCTCTCACGAATCCAGCCGGCGCAACCGGCCAGATACTCGGAGTCTTCTCCCCCGAACTTACCGAGCCGTTTGCTGCCGCACTGAAGGATCTCGGGAGCAAGCGAGCAATGATCGTTCATGGCGCCGACGGAATGGATGAGATCACGACGACCACAACGACACGTGTGAGCGAGCTTCGTGATGGCAGTATTCGCACGTATGAACTTGACCCGCTTCAGTACATCGACGGCTACGCAACCTTGAAGGACCTGGAGGGTGGCGAGCCGAGCCGTAACGCAGAGATACTTCGCGGGATCCTGTCCGGGAAAGCAGGGCCTGGTCGTGATATCGTCTGCCTTAATGCCGCCGGAGCCATAGTGGCCGGCGGAGCCGCGGACGATCTCGCGCAGGGCATGCTGCTGGCACAGAAGGCGATTGACAACGGTAAGGCTGCGGGCGCACTTGAGAAACTGGTTGCACTGACTAACGCCTGAGTTCCACATGAGTATCCTCGACGAAATCCTGCGCGAACGAAAGACGGATGTTGAACGGGCCAGGAAGGACGTAAGCATCGAGTCCCTCGTGCAGACGGCTGCAAGAAGAACGTTTCGCAGCCTGTCGGAGAGCATACGGCAAACGGGGTCCGCACGAATCATCGCGGAGATCAAGAAGGCCAGTCCGTCCGCTGGACTTATCGCGGCAATTTTGACCCGGCCGCACTGGCGACGGCATACACCGAATGCGGAGCTGCCGGGATCTCAGTATTAACCGAGCCAAACCGATTCCTTGGAAGACCGGACGATCTTCGGCTCACCAGAGAGAATTCGTCACTGCCCATACTCCGTAAAGACTTCATGGTCGATGTATACCAGATGTACGAGGCCGCCGCATGGGGTGCCGACGCCGTACTGCTCATAGCCGCCGCACTGGATCCAGACCGCCTCCTGGACCTCTACGCAAAGGCATCTTCGTTGAGTCTCGAGGTAATCGTTGAGGTTCACTCGGAAGCCGAACTTCCTGTCGCCCTGGAATGCTCGAATGCAATCCTGGGCGTCAACAGCCGGGACCTGACTTCAATGCAAACCGACTTGTCTGTCGCGTTTCGAATCCGGCAAAGCATTCCCTCGGGAAGACTTACGCTGGCAGAAAGCGGGATCAGGTCGAGGCATGATATTGTTGCGCTGCGGGCCGCCGGTTACGATGCTTTTCTTGTCGGCGAGATCCTGATGCGCAGCCCCTCGCCGGGCGCAAGGCTGAGGGAGTTGACGGGGGCTGGTCCGGAATGAAAACCGAAGTCAAGATCTGCGGCCTGACTAACGATGGGGATGCCAGGGCGGCCCTCGAATGCGGGGCTGACTACATTGGCTTTGTGCTCTACCCAAAATCGCCTCGCTTCGTCTCGCCAGACGCCATGAAGGACATTCTCAATAAGCTGTCCGGCACGTTTCGCGCCGTCGCAGTTGTCGTGAACTTAGAACGGGAGCGGATTGCCGAAATCCTTCGGGACTGTCCGCTTTATGCAATCCAGTTTCACGGGGATGAAGAACCCGGGGTCGCCGTCGATCTCGGCGTTGAAATCTGGCGCTCGGTTCATCTCGAGGACGGCAGCTTTCAGCCGGATCCTGATTCGTGGCCTGCTGACAGGTACGTCGTCGACGGCTCCAGCAGGAGAGACAGGACCTATGGCGGAACCGGGATCCAGATCGACTTGAGCAGCGCTGCATCATTTGCGAAACGTTATGCTTCAATGCTCTCCGGCGGACTGGCGTGCTCGAATGTTGCCAATGCGATACGCGGCGTACGGCCAGGCGGAGTCGATGTATCAAGCGGCATCGAGAAAGAGCCCGGCCTGAAGAATGTTCAGCAGATGGCAAGATTCATTGAGATTGTCAGGCAGATGTCCGAAACGGGTTCGCAATGATGCGGGAAGGAATTAACAATGTCTATTAACGCCATTCACGGCCATGATGACCGTGGTCATTTCGGGATATACGGCGGCAGATACGTTGCCGAAACTCTTATGCCCGCGCTGATCGAACTGGCGTCGGTTTTCAACCAGGCGCTTTGCGATCGTTCGTTTTCCGAAGAGTATGAATCCCTGCTCGCCGACTATGTCGGAAGACCATCCCCGCTGTACCCGGCCCGACGGCTTTCGGAGATCTATGGCGGTGCGATGGTATACCTGAAACGTGAAGACCTGAATCATACCGGAGCCCACAAGATCAACAATACGATCGGCCAGGCACTTCTTGCAATGCGGATGGGAAAACGCAGGCTGATTGCAGAAACAGGTGCAGGAATGCATGGGGTTGCCGCGGCCACCGCAGCAGCCCTGTTCGGAATGGAATGCACGGTCTACATGGGCGTCGAGGACATGAGACGCCAGGCGCCTAATGTCCGTAGAATGCAGCTGCTCGGAACAACGGTGTCTCCTGTCTCCAGCGGAACGGGGACTTTGAAAGACGCAATGAACGAAGCCCTTCGGCAATGGACCGCCAGCGTTGAGACGACTTTCTATGTGATCGGCTCGACAGCAGGTCCACATCCATATCCCGCGGTAGTGCGCCATTTCCAGCGCGTTATCGGCGA
>SPBP01000233.1 GCA_004525935.1 Lentisphaerales bacterium
CTTGTGTTCGTCACTGCAACAATAATCTCGCAGCGGGGCGAACATCTTGTCCCGGTGCGATAGCTGAAGTCGAAACCGGATTCAGGCTGTCGTCACGCGGTACGCTGTAGAAACACAGGGATTCGGATCTTCCATGCCGGCAACCGATTCAGTTCTGGGCCTTGATATCGGGCATCACTCCGCAAAGGCGGTGCGTGCCGTAATGCGACATTCGCGCATGGAAATAACCCATGCCGACACACTGCGACTGCCACCCGACGTTACAGACCCGGCACAAGTCATTGCGCCGTGGCTGAACAGCCTGGGTTTTCAAAAGCTCAGGACCGTAGTTGGAGTCCAGGGATCGTCCGTGATGTTTCAGCCCTTTTCGCTTCCTCCTGAGGATCCGCGGTCGATGTCACAGGCAGTCACGGTCGAAATAGCCAGGTACAACGAAGTTGCGTCCGAATCGATGGTTTACGATTTCCTGCCACTCGCCGAAAACGAGGATGGGAAGGCGCTGCTGCTGGCTATGGCAAGGCCGAACGTACTCGATAAGGTTCTCGATCTGCCAAAGAGAATGGGGTTGACCGTTATTGACCTCATTCCAATGTCGGTGGCAGTCGTCAACGCTCTGCATGCCTCAATCGGACCGATGGAGTCCCCGTGCGTCTTTGTGGACGTGGGGCATACCGTCAGTGAAGTACTTGTCGCAAACAAGGAAGGTATTCTTTTCGCCCGCAGCTTCATGAGCGGCGGAGCAATGTTCACTGATGCCGTGGCCGCTGCCACGGATCAGCCTTCGCGCCATGCGGAAGAAACGAAAGTAACCCAGGGGTCAATGGATGGCGGCGACAAAGTTGTAAGTCAGGCCTTGCACGAAGCCGCCGACCAGTGGCTGGCAGAACTGGAAACGTGTCTTTCGGTCTATTCCACTTCCTATCAAGCCGACCGTTACAGGCCGACCAGGATGGTTGTAAGCGGAGGGGCATCCGAACTCAAGGGCTTCACTCAATATGTCAGGGGCCGACTCGGGATCGACGTTGTGGCCGCCTCATCACTCAAGACTTTGCCACCATTCAAGGAAGCCGGACGCTATGCCGTTGCGGTCGGCCTTGCAATGTCCGCATTTGGACTCGATTTCGGCAGGCTCAGTCTGCTCCCACCGGTAATGAAGGAAAGACTGTTTCTCAAACGCCAGAAGAAGCATTGGATTATCGCGCTCACAACCGCGGCCCTCATTCTGGCGATCAGTGTCGGTGGTGGATACCGGGACCTCAAGCGCCAGCAAGAACGGCTCAGCAAACAGCAGGGCATTCTTGGCCGATGCCAGCGCCTGGCGGACGAAATATCGGCTGTCGAAAAGAAGAACCGGCAGGTCGTGACCATGGCGCAGCCCGCAGAGACCCTTGTCAGGAACGGACCGTTCGTGCGCGACCTGCTGCAACTCCTCGCGGCGGCCAGGAGCCCGGACGACTGGATAACAATGGTCTGCGACGCCGATTCGTATCTTGCCGGTTCCGATCTCGCGCGCGGTCTGACGACAGACAGCACCCCTGCCCCGGTCGAACGACAACGTCGACGTCAGCCGATCGTCCAGACCAAAGAAGGCAACCCGGAAGTCATGCGAAGCATTATCGTCGAAGGCTACACGAAGAATCCCGATCTCTCGAGCGTCAATGAGTTGATCGGTGCGCTCAGGGCTTCCTCGTTCATTGATCATGCAGACCTGCTCAGTGATGACAGAGTTGTTCTCGACCCGTCAAGAGACGAACAGTGGGCCGAAAGGCGGGCATATCGGTTCGTGCTGGAAATCAAGCAGGCTGCACCGCAAGGATTCTAGCAGCTTGTCGGACCTTCCGCTTCGCTCCAGGTCCGCCATGCTGCTAGGTAAATCCCGATTGCATCGGGATTTGTTATGGGATATTGAGCGATTATGGATTGTGAAATTGAGAGTTTCAAGGTCAACTGGCTAGGGACAGGGAGTGAGCAGTATCCGCCGAACAGGAGGAATATGTCCGGTGACAATCCGGTCTATTCGGTCAAAGAATTGCAGTTCGCGATGATGGCTCTATTCTTTCCTGAATAAACAGCGTTTTGCGAAGCAAAACATGCTAGCAGGGCTAGGACTTTGCTCCGACGAAGGAGGGGCTAAGTCCGACGCACTGCTAGTGTCATGTTGGATGGAGTCAGAATGAAAGAAATGTTCACAATGAAGGCATGGCGGCAGCATCGGCGCGAGCTTGGAGTGGTCGCCGCGGGATCACTCGTAATCGTGTTGCTTGCCGGCCTCGTTCTCTGGCCGCTGAGCGCCAAGAAGCGGCGGCTCGAAATGCTCATCAGGGAAATGTCCGCCCGACTTGCCCAGCACAATTACGGCGGGGACGAATCGACCCTGAACGAGCGGAAGGCGAACGAGCAACGGGCCAACCTGAAACTGAGAACACAATGGAATGAACTCGTTTCCCGCCTCTCAGTATTTCCGGACCAGCGTGCGATCGCCAATTCCGTTGTTGGACACATAGATTACAAGGTCGCACTGCACCATCACCGCGAGAAACTTATGCTCAAATCAAAGACTGTCGCGATTCCCATGCCCTATGATCTCGGCATGGATGAAACAATCGGGAGCGACCAGGACGCCAGGAAGCTCATGTTCCAGCTCAAGGCGATCAATAAGGTTGTTGATATCGTGCTGGACTCGGACACGAAGCGAATAACACGTATTGCACCCCTGCCGTCTCTTCAACACAAGGTCGGAGACGAAGAGAACGAGGCGGTTTACCTCGAGGAATACCCGGTATTCATCAGCATGGAAGGCGATATGGAAAGTCTTTATGGCCTGATACATCTGTTTCTGAACGAAGGCAACACGTGCATTTTCAGGCACATGCGAATCCAGAGCATGGATGCGGGTGATAACGGCCTGCTGCAGATCGACGCTGTGCTCAGCGCACTGGTTTTCACTAAAACGCTGGACGACCTGCAATGGGCTCTCGTTCAAGCGCCGACCGATCTGAATCCGGCCGGCTACTGAAGATATGATGGAGGATTGTCTTGTGATTGCCAGATTCTGGTATTGGCTCAAACACACGGACGCAAAGAACGTGTCCCACTATGCACTTGTGGGACTCGTCTGCATTTGCATAATGTGGATCTGGCAAGAGCTTGTGCCGGATAGCGGTGTGGATGTCATTAAGTACCCGGGCGCTGTCTCCCGTGCACCGGCCGACATAAGTGCATCCCGATTCCTCGCCACACAGTTGGCCATCGGCGGCAACGTGATGGGCGACCCCTTCACGACGACAGGTGCATGGCGACCCGTCAGGGCTCCGAACCGAAACTGGCGCGAGGCATTCGTGAAACCAAGGCCCCCTACGGCGCTTACCCCTTCGTCCCCGGTGCCGCCCGGCAACCCAACAGGTGTTCCCGACCCGGGACGCCCCGCTACAACCGCCCGGACAGTGGGCCTGGTATACCACGGGATGATGGTCCGAACAGACCGTGAAAGGATTGCCCTGATAGAGAACAGGACCACCAGGACAGTGTCCTTCTACAAAGCAGGCCAGAAGGTTGAGTGGCTTACTGTCGGCAGGATAGAATCGAACTGCGTCGAACTGGTTTCATCGGACGGCGCAATCGCAGATCTCGGAAACGGGATGGCCATAGTCTTTGAGGAGAACGGTCCATGACAGAAGAAACTTCATCCGCTTCCGCCCCGCGATCCATCCGCTATGCTTCTGACGCTATCATGGCTCAACTCGCCAGGGATCTGGTCCGCGAGAGCAAGATCTCGCAACAGCAGTTGAATGAACTGAATACACGGCAGGCGTTGACCGGTGACAGCATCGACCGTCTCCTGATACGAGAATCGCTACTGTCCGAGTCGGACATGCTCGAGACATTGTCGCGTATCACAGGCATTCCGTTCATGCCGATTGCTCGTTTTCAGATTACCCCGGAGATTGTCGGCAAGCTGCCGGCACGGGCCGCGCTCCGGTACAGGGCAATGCCACTCGCGATTGAGGGACCCGCACTGAAGCTGGCTACCAGCCGGGTCCCGGACCAGGCTTCGGCAGACAGCCTCAGAATGCTGATGGGTGGACCCGTGAACTGGGTGCTCTGCACGGAATCTGATGTGGAACAGTCGCTGAAGCACTTCTATGGACTCGGTGCCGAAACAATTGACGATGCAATCCAGACGAAGGACCAGCAGGAAGTGAGCCTCCAGGAGACTGACCTGGCGCTGGATACAGCGGACCCCGGCGTTGTGCGTTTCATTAACCAGCTCATCTTTGAAGCAATAAAGCTCGATGCCACGGATATACATCTCGAGCCGTTTGAAACACGTACCCGCCTTCGCTACCGCGTCGATGGACTGCTCCAGGAAATCCCACTGCCACGTGGTATAGAACGAGTCCAGAAGTCAATTGCATCTTCGGTCAAGATAATGGCGCAGATGAACATTGCCGAACGCCGAAAACCGCATGACGGCCGAATCAAGGTAAAAGCCGGCAACGAAGAGTTCGACTTGCGCGTATCCGTGCTGCCCACCCGTTTCGGGGAAACAGTCAACATGCGCATCCTGAGCCGCCAATCCATGTTCATCGACCTGGAGCACCTTGGACTGATGGACAGCCAGCAACCGCTCATCGAGAGTCTCGCCATTCTCCCGCACGGCATCGTGCTGCTTAC